>NZ_JBFUBY010000351.1:0-3633 GCF_056405515.1 Polaromonas sp. P1_G2 | reverse complement strand
GCTCCATGCTGGTGTTCATTCCCAGCGTCGGCGAGTTCGTGATCCCCTCGCTGCTGGGCGGTGCCGAAAACATCATGATCGGGCGCGTGGTCTGGGACGAGATGTTCAGCAGCAACAACTGGCCGCGCGCCTCCGCGCTGGCGGTGGTGATGATTCTGCTGATCCTGGTGCCGCTGGCCTTTTATTACCGCTCCAGCAGCGATCGCGACGCGCGGGGAGGGCATTGAGATGAAAACCGGTATGAGGAGTATTTCGCGCCTGGTGGAAAACAACGTGGGCAAACTCTGGATGGGGCTGGTCTACCTGTTTCTCTACATCCCGCTGTTTTTCCTCATCGTTTTTTCTTTCAACAGCACGCGGCAGGACGGGGTTTTACAGGCTTCTCGACGCGATGGTATGAGGCCTTGCTGGCGGACTCGCGGCTGGTCGAAGGCTTTTTCCTGTCGCTCAAGGTGGCGCTGATCACCGGCACGCTGTCGGTGGTGCTGGGCAGCTTTGCCGCCTTTGTGCTGGTGCGCTATCTGCGCTTCACCGGGCGCACGCTGTTTTACGGGCTGGTGAATGCGCCGCTGGTCATGCCCGAGGTCATCATCGGGCTGTCCTTGCTGCTGCTGATGGTGGCGGTGCAGCGCACCGTGGGCTGGCCCGATCGCGGCTTCATCACCATCGTGACCGGCCACACCCTGCTGGGCATGGCTTACGCCACCGTGGTGATCCAGTCGCGCCTCAGTGAAATGGACCGCACCCTCGAAGAGGCCGCCATGGACCTGGGCTGCCGTCCCATGCAGGTGTTCTTTCTGGTGACCCTGCCCAATATCGCGCCGGCCCTGGTGTCGGCCTGGCTGCTGACGTTCACGCTCTCGTTTGACGACGTGGTGATTTCGGAGTTCTTGTCGGGCCCGGGCGTGACGACCCTGCCGCAGGTGATCTTCAGCTACGCCCGCCGCGGCGTGAACCCGTCGATTTACGCGGCGGCCACGATTTTGATCACCGTGGTGTCGCTGGGCATCATCAGCTACAGCATCTATGTGATGCGCCGGCAAAAGCGGCTGGACCGCGAAATCAGTGCGGCGGCTCGACCGGAACAGGCTTTTCCAGACCCCGTCCCGGCAAAGTAGCCAGCACCACGCCGGCCAGCGCAATGCCGAAGGCGCCGATCTGGGTGGCGTTCAGTGTTTCTCCCAGCACCATGACGCCGACCGCGGCGGCGCTGATGGGCAGCAGCACGGCAAACACACCGGCCTCGTTGGCAGGGATGGTCTTGAGGCCCGTCATCCAGAGCCAGACCGTCCAGACACTGGCGGCCAGCGAGTAAAACACCAGCAGCAACCACAAGGACGGCGCGACCCGGCCGAAGTCAAAACTCCAGGCCATCCAGAGCCCCAGCGGCGTGACGAGCGCAAAGCCCCAGAGGTTGATCAAGGCTGAAATGCGTTTGGGGCTCAGCACGCCGGTCAGTTTCTTGCCGATCACCGCATAGAAGGCTTCGCACAAGACCGCGCCCACCAGCAGCAGGTTGCCCAGCCAAGCGTAGCTTGGCGCCGGGTCGGTTTGCGGCCCCGCTGCGGCGTGCACCGCCGCTGGATTTTTGGCCAGCGACACCAGCGCGATGCCAACCACGGCGCAGGCCACTGCGCCCCAGACCCGCAGGCCAATGCGCTCCCGCAGGAACAGCCAGCTCATGAGCGCGACGGCGGCCGGGATGGAGGCCATGATGACGCCGGCCGCGACGGCACTGGTCATGCTCACGCCGAACAGCATGCAGATGGAAAACAGGAAGTTGCCGAGGAACGATTCCAGGAACAGCAGGCGGGCGGTTTGCCGGCTCATGGGAATCTCTTCAGCGGGCTTTTTGAGCCAGCGCAGCATGGCTGCACCACCTATGCCAAARCGCAGCCAGGCGAGCAGGAAGACGGGAAGGGCGGCGACCAGGGGTTTGGACAGCGCCACATAGCTGCCCACCAAAGACATGCTGAGCCCGAGACAGGCGTACGCCACAATGCGGTTCATTAAACTGGGGGGTCCTGTTGCACGGCCATGCGGCCCGCCGGTTGGAGGGATTGGCAGGGATGCCAGCAGGCCGGAATCATGCCTTAATTTTCATGGCTGGCTTTACAAGCCTTCCGATACCCAGGATTCCAAGCAATGCCATCTTCTTCCGTCACCCGCCATGTCTTTGTCTACGGCACCTTGCGCAAAGGGGAAGAGCGGGACATCAACCGCTTGCCGCCCGCGCCACGCTGGGTAGGGCGGGCACAAGTGGCCGGTGTCATGCACCACCTGGGAAGCTACCCAGGCTTGGTGCTTGGCGGACCAGGTGTGGTGCACGGTGAGGTCTACGCCATCAGCGCCGAGCTGGAACGCGTGCTCGATGAAATCGAAGAGGTCTGGCCGCAGCAAACTGGTGAATATGCCAAGCGCGAGGTGGTAGTGCAGCTGGACGCGAGCCCGGAGCCAAGCGGATCGCGAGGCGAAGCGCGCGAGCTCTTGTGCGTTCTTTATGAAATCGCACCTGAGCGCGCCCAGGGCAAGCCCGTTATCGCCGGCGGCGACTGGGTGCTGCACCGTACTGGCCGCAAAACCTGAGTTTCCGCGCGTGTTGCCGCAAGCATGCGCGCACCGTGCATCCATTCTGATTGGATCGAAGCACGGGCTGCCTTCGCGGCGCTGTTGGGCCCGCTCGTGGCCTTGCCTCATATTTCACGATTCAATAAATTCATTTCACAATACAAAAATATGAAATGGTGCGCTGCGGAAATTTTTCTCAATCCGAGAAATGGAATTTTGTATTGCGGTATTTTGTTGATAGATTGTTGATTTTATTGAGTTTTAATTTTGTCTTATATAAGACATAAGAGCTTCACAAAGTCTTGTAGAAGACTTAAAGTGACTTCATCGCATTCACTTTTTTCTCTTCTTCAATTCTCTTTAACCCACGGAGCCCACCATGCCACAAACCCTCACTGAACAACTGAGCCGCGACCAGCAGATTTCCGCCCTGGAAAAAGACTGGGCCACCAATCCCCGCTGGAAGGGCATCAAGCGCGGTTACAGCGCGGCCGACGTGGTCCGCCTGCGCGGCTCCTTCCCCATCGAGCACACGCTGGCACGCCGCGGTGCTGAAAAGCTCTGGGGCCTGGTCAACAACGAACCTTACGTGAATTGCCTGGGTGCGCTGACGGGCGGCCAGGCCATGCAGCAGGTCAAGGCCGGCGTCAAAGCGATTTACCTGTCGGGCTGGCAAGTCGCCGCCGACAACAACAGCTACGCTTCCATGTACCCCGACCAGTCGCTGTACCCCGTGGATTCCGTTCCTACCGTGGTCGAGCGCATCAACAATACCTTCCGCCGTGCCGATGAGATCCAGCATTCCAAGGGCATCGATGCCGGCGACAAGGGCTATATCGACAACTTCGCGCCCATCGTGGCCGATGCAGAAGCCGGTTTCGGCGGCGTGCTCAACGCTTTCGAACTGATGAAGGCCATGATCAAGGCCGGCGCCGCCGGCGTGCACTGGGAAGACCAGCTCGCCTCGGTGAAAAAATGCGGCCACATGGGCGGCAAAGTGCTGGTGCCTACGGCCGAAGCGGTGCAAAAACTGGTGGCGGCCCGCATGGCTGCCGACGTCTGCGG
>NZ_JBFUBY010000350.1:0-3637 GCF_056405515.1 Polaromonas sp. P1_G2 | reverse complement strand
GAAAACTCCGAATGTAATATGTATACTTATTAAAAACGCCCTCCCGGTCGTTGCTAATAAGGAGACTCCATGACGCTTCCCGCACCCGATCCCGCACTCGTCGAAAAACTCGTGATGGCCAACCGCATCCTCTATGCCCAGGGTGTGGTGGACGGCTTCGGCCATGTGAGCGTGCGCCATGACAAGTCGCCCGGCCATTTCCTGCTGTCCTGCAACCGGGCGCCCGGCCTGGTTAAAAAAGCCGACATCCTGACCTACGACCTGAATGGCGACCTGGTGGTCGAGTCGACGCTGCGCTCCTACCTCGAGCGTTTCATCCACGGCGAGATCTACCGCGCGCGGCCCGACGTCATGGCCGTGGTGCACAGTCATTCGCCCAGCGTGATTCCCTTCGGCGTCACCGGCCAGCGCCTGCGCCCCATCTTCCACATGAGCGGTTTCCTGGGCAGCGGCTCGTCGCTGTATGAAATCCGCGAATCCAACGGCAACACCGACCTGCTGATCCGCGACATGGGCCTGGGCAAGGACCTGGCCAAGGCCCTGGGCCAGCACACTTGCGTGCTGATGCGCGGCCACGGCTCCACCGTGGTGGCGCCCTCGCTGGAGCGCGTGGTCTACCGCGCCGTGTACGCCGAGGAAAACGCCAAACTGCAGCTCACCGCCAGCGCGCTGGGCCCCATCGAATTCCTGACGCCCGAAGAAGCCGACAAAGCCATGAACACCAACGAAGGCCAGGTCATGCGGCCCTGGGAGCTGTGGAGCAGGGCGATCGGGGCCGTTGAGTAATTTCTTCACCACTCGCAACACCACACGAAAGCGAAAAGGCAAACCATGAAATTCCCCAGACTGCTGGCGCTGGCCGCCGTGATGTCCCTGAGCTGCCTGGGCGCGACCCAGGCGCTGGCGCAGGATTACCCCTCGCGCCCGGTGCGCGTCATCGTGCCTTATGGCACGGGCGGCGGCTCCGACATCCTGGCGCGCCAGATAGGCGCGCGCCTGCAGGCCATCTGGGGCCAAGGCGTCGCGGTGGACAACCGCGCGGGCGCCTCGGGCAACATCGGCACCGAAGCCGTGGTGCATGCGCCGCCGGACGGCTACACGCTGCTGCTGCAGAACAGCACCATGGTGGTCAATCCGGCCGTCAACGGCAAGCTCAACTACGACCCGGAAAAAGACCTGACGCCCATCATGCTGCTGGGCCTCACGCCGATCGCGCTGGTGTCGCACCAGAGCACCAACATCAAGAATCTCAAGGAACTGGTCGCCTATTCCAAGGCCAACCCGACGGCGCTGAACTACGGCTCCTGCGGTGTCGGCACGCCCCAGCATTTCGTGATGGAGCTGGTCAAGCAGAAGTCCGGCGTCGCCGCCACCAACGTGGGCTACAAGGGCTGCGCCCCGGCCCTGACCGATGTGGTGGGCGGCCAGGTGCAACTGGCCATCCTGAGCGCCAACCTCGCCGCGCCGCATCTCAAGACCGGCAAGCTCAACGCCATCGGCGTGTCGACGGCCGCGCGCTACCAGCTGATGCCGGAGGTGCCGACGTTTGAGGAGCAGGGCCTCAAGCCGCTGGATTTCTCCATCTGGTACGCGCTTATGGGGCCGGCCAAGATGAAGCCTGAAGTGGTGGCCAAGATCTATGCCGACGTGCAAAAAGTGCTGGCCGAACCCGCCGTGAAAGAAAACCTTTCGGGCGCCGGTGTCGAGCCGCTGTCCGGCAATGGCGCCGCGCTGTCCAAGCTGATCAAGGTCGACCTCGCGCGCTACGCGCAGCTGGCGAAATCGGCCAATATCAAGGCCGAGTAAGAAAAGCCGAATAGACAAGGCTGCCGTTTTCGGCGTCTTGTCTGACGGCGCCCCCGGGGCGCCCTGATCTATAAATGATGCAAGGCCGTTCCTTCCGGGCCGGCCGAGGCCGGCATTGACCCGGGAGGGGCTGGTGTCTGAGAATCTATCCAGGGTTTCAAGGAGCGCATCATGTACAAGCACATTCTCGTCCCCGTGGATGGCTCGGCAACCTCGCAAAAGGCCATAAGCAACGCGCTGGCCGTCGCGCAGGCGTTCAAGACCGAGGTGACGGTCATCTACGTCATAGACCCCTATGCCTTCACCGGAGTCGGCACCGACTTCGCTTACGGCCAGGCCGAGTACCTGAGCGCGGCCACCGCCGAGGCCAACGAGGCCATCAAGGCCGCCAAGCAGGCTTTCGACGGCGTGGGCATCGCCGCGACCGGCTCCGTTGTCGAAGGCCATGCGGTTTACCGCGGCATCCTGGACACCGCCGAATCGGTCGGCGCCGACCTCATCGTGATGGGCTCGCACGGCCGGCGCGGGCTTGAAAAGCTGGTGCTGGGCAGCGTCACGGCCCAGGTGCTCTCGCATGCCCACTTGCCGGTGCTGGTGGTCAGGGACTAAGCTGTCTTTTCCCCGAGAGATTCCCGCGGCGATCACCGGCCATACAAGGAGCTTCCCAATGGACTTGCTGAATCACGACCTGGCACACGAGTTTCCGGAATACCTGCAGAAAATGCGTAGCCTCAAGGTGTCCGACCCGCACTTTGCCAGCCTCTTCACCCAGTACGACGCCGACAACCACGCCATCACGCGCTACGAGCAGGGCGTGGGCGCCATCACCGATGAAGGGCTGGAAGACCTCAAGAAAAGGCGGCTCAAGGTCAAGGACGAGATCTACGAAATACTCAAAAAAACCTGACCCGATCCGCCGGGCTTTTTCATCAAACTGCCATGGAGGTCCGGTACGCTGGGGTGCGACCGGCTTTCGGTTTTTGGGAGAAACCCTTGAATTCAAGTGACGAAGACCTGATGCGGCGTATCCGCAATGACCTGATCGACAGCTTCGACGAAGAGCTGGAGATGGAAATCGAAGACCGCACGGTGGCCGAACTGATAGGCGAGGACAAAAGCCGCAGCCCGCAGGAACTGGCCAAGGACAAGGAATACCGCCGCCAGTATTTCCGCGAGCTGTTCCGGCTGCAGGCCGAGCTGGTGAAGCTGCAGGACTGGGTGGTCGCCACCGGCCACAAGGTCGTCATCCTGTTTGAAGGCCGCGATGCAGCCGGCAAGGGCGGCGTCATCAAACGCATCACCCAGCGGCTCAATCCGCGCGTCTGCCGCGTGGCGGCGCTGCCGGCCCCGAATGACCGCGAACGCACGCAGTGGTACTTCCAGCGTTACGTGTCGCACCTGCCGGCGGCCGGCGAGATCGTGCTGTTCGACCGCAGCTGGTACAACCGCGCCGGCGTGGAGCGCGTCATGGGCTTTTGCACCGACGAGCAGTACGAGGAATTTTTCCGTACCGTGCCCGAATTTGAAAAAATGCTGGGCCGCTCGGGCATACAGCTGATCAAGTACTGGTTCTCCATCTCCGACGAAGAGCAGCACCTGCGTTTCCTGGGCCGCATCCACGACCCGCTCAAGCAGTGGAAGCTCAGCCCCATGGACCTCGAATCGCGCCGGCGCTGGGAGGAATACACCAAGGCCAAGGAAATCATGCTGGAGCGGACCCACATTCCCGAAGCCCCCTGGTGGGTGGTGCAGGCCGTCGACAAGAAAAAGGCGCGCCTCAATTGCATACACCACCTGCTGCAGCAGATGCCCTACCATGAAACCGAACACC
>NZ_JBFUBY010000349.1:0-3655 GCF_056405515.1 Polaromonas sp. P1_G2 | reverse complement strand
GTATTGGCCGGCCGGCGCCACCACTTTTTGCGGCGCGCCAGAGTCTCGCAACAAGGTCAACAGCACGCGTATGGACTCTGCGAGCGGAACCAGGGGGTGATCCAGCGCTGCAAGTCCTGCTTGCGCACGCCCGTCTGCAGGTGCTGCCAGGCATAGTAGGCCGGCAGGTCAAACTCGCAGGTTCCGCCCGGGATGCCGACGCGGCTGCGGATGCTCATCAGCCAGTCGTTTTCGGTCAGCGACTGGCCGGCCTTTCCGGGCAGGCTGTTCAGGGCGGAAAAGCAGCTTTCGAGCTGGCCGGTCACCTCGTCCAGGACGGCCTCCGAAATGGCAGGGTTACCGCGGTAGCCGTTGAGGACGTGTTTCTGTTTCTCAAGGTCCTTGAGGACGTCGGTCTTGAGGTCGGCCCGCGCGCCCACGTCCATGATTTCAAAAATCGTCGTGATGGCGTAGTGATGATCCGTCGGGCTCTCCCGCTCCACCAGTTCACCAAGGCGGCGGAACAGGTGTTCAAGTCGCAAATACGTGCGTATGCGTTCGTGAAAAGGATACTCGTAAAGGATCACAGCGCTATATTTTCGTCGGCTTCAATGAGGAGGTTTGTTTGCGCATCATAGCCCGAAGCGCGCGGCAAGCCGCCGCACCTCGGCATCCAGGGCCTCCAGCGGCAAACCATCATTGTGCAGGCATATATCGGCGGCCGACAGGCGCTGTGCGCGGCTGGCCTGTCCGGCCATGACTTTCTCCACCGCCTCCCGGGGCCAGCCGTTGCGGGCCATGACCCGGCTGAGCTGCGTGGCCTCGCCGCAGTCCACGACCAGCACCTGGTCCAGTTGCTGCCGCCAGCGCCCCGATTCCACCAGCAGGGGCACATCAAACACCACACAGGCACAACCGGCAGCGGCGGCCTGCTCGTATTGCAGCAAGGTCTCGCGGCTGACCAGGGGATGAWCAATGAACTCCAGCCGCCGCCTGGCGGAGGGGTCGTCAAAGGCCAGTTGGCGCATCCGGTCCCGGTCCATGGCGCCGTCGGCGGTGATCATCTGGCCGCCGAACTGCGCGGCAATCTCCTTCACGGCGGCGCCGCCTGCCGCCGTGACCGCACGGGAGATCGCATCGGCATCCACCAGCGCCGCGCCGCAAGCCACCAGGGTGCGGGCGACCGTGCTTTTCCCGCTGCCTATGCCGCCCGTCAGTCCAATGCGCAAAGCTGCACGGCGCATGGCTTCACAGGCCGATAAACCGCAGGATGGATTGAGGCCCGAAGACCATGGCAGTGAAGCCCGCCCCGGCCAGGAAAGGACCGAAGGGCACGTAGCCGCCTTCACGCAATCCGCTGGAGAACTTCATCGCGATACCGACGGCGGCACCGATCACGGAAGCCATCAGGATCATGGGCACCAGCGCAGGCCAACCGAACCAGGCGCCGAGCGCGGCGAAAAGCTTGAAGTCGCCATAGCCCATGCCCTCTTTGCCGGTCACCAGTTTGAACGCCCAATACACCAGCCAGAGGGAAAGGTAGCCGGCGACTGCGCCCCACAAGGCCGTCCCCAGGCTGACCGGGGGATTCCACTGGAGGGCGGCAACAATCAGGCCGGCCCATAGCAAGGGCAAGGTGATGTCGTCCGGCAGCAGGGTCGTGTCCCAGTCGATCACCGCCAGAGCCAGAAGCGCCGCGGAAAAACCACACCAGGCCAGCGCGGTCAGCGACAAGCCCCAGCGCCATGCACAAAAGAAGAACAGGGCCCCTGTCACCGCTTCGACCATCGGATAACGCAGGCCGTAGGGCGTGCCGCACACAGAACATTTGCCCCGGAGAAACAGGTAGCTGGCCACCGGAATGTTTTCATACCAGCGTATGACGTGGCCGCAGCTGGAGCAGCGCGAACGCGGTACCAGCAAGTTGAATTTTTCGGTGGGTTCCTGTGCAGTTCCGGTCAGCTCGGCGCATTCCTGCGCCCACTGCCGCTCCATGACCTTGGGCAGGCGGTAAATAACAACGTTAAGGAAACTGCCGATGAGCAGGCCCATGAAACCGGCCAGCAACCCATCGAATGCCGGCCCCAGACCGGTCCCCATCAAACGACTTGGCCCAGCTTGAAAATAGGCAGGTACATGGAGACCACGATCCCGCCGATCAGCGTGCCCAGGAACACGATGATGATGGGTTCCATCAGGCTGGAAAGGCCGGCCACCATTTCATCGACTTCCGCTTCATAAAAGTCGGCCGCCTTGCCAAGCATGTGGTCGATGGAGCCAGACTCCTCGCCGATCGCGCACATCTGCAGCACCATGGAGGGGAACAGGTTGGCATTGGTCATGGCTGCCGTCAGGCTGGTACCCGTGGAAACCTCCTGCTGGATTTTCTCGGTGGCATCGGCATACAGCGAATTGCCGGAAGCGCCACCGACGGAATCCAGCGCCTCGACCAGCGGCACGCCTGCGGCGAACATCGTGGCGAGCGTGCGGGTCCAACGGGCGATACAGGATTTTTCGATCAGTGCGCCGAACACCGGCACCTTGAGCAAAGCCCTGTCCATGAACTTCTGCATTTTCTCGTTGCGCTTCCAGGCCTGGAAGAAGAAGTAGAGCCCGCCGCCTATGCCGCCGAAAATCAGCCACCAATAGGCCACAAAAAACTCGCTCATCGCAATGACGATCAGCGTGGGCGCCGGCAAATCGGCGCCGAATGAGGAAAACACGTTTTTGAACGACGGGATCACAAAAATCATGATCACGGCGACCACTACAAAGGCCACCACCACCACCGAAATCGGGTACATCAGGGCCGACTTGATCTTGGACTTGATGGCTTCGGTCTTCTCCATGTAGGTCGCCAGGCGGTCCAGCAGCGACTCCAGGATACCGGCGGCCTCGCCGGCCTCAACCAGGTTGCAGTAGAGCGCATTGAAATACATCGGGAATTTGCGAAACGCCGCGCTCAGCGAGGTACCGGTCTCAACGTCAGTGCGCACGTCGTTGAGCAGCTTGGTCACGCTGGCATTGGGATTGCCGCGTCCCACGATGTCGAAAGCCTGTAGCAGCGGTACGCCGGCCTTCATCATGGTGGCCAGCTGGCGGGTGAAGATCGCAATATCCTTGGGCTTGATCGATTTGCCCGAGCGCATCTTGCGCTTCTTGATTTTGGTGGGCAGGACGCCTTGGCGGCGCAACGAAGACTTGACCTGGTTCTCGCCGGCGGCGCGGATCTCACCGCGAACCTGCTTGCCGCCCCGGTCCTTGCCCTCCCACTCGAAAACAAATTCCTTGATGCCCTTGGATACTGCAGTTGCCATGATGCTTTCTCGTTGTATCGACAGTCTCAGACCGCCTTGTCGCCACGCTCATGCCGCCAGGTGACGGCAATTGAACGCGACTGCTTAAACATTGGTGCAGCCCAGAATCTCTTCCAGCGAAGTCATGCCGAGCTTGACCTTGGACAACCCCGACACGCGCAAGCTTTTGACTCCCTCCAACTCCGCCTGGGCCGCGATTTCCAGGGCGCTGCCGTCGCGAAGGACGATACGCTGAATCTCCTCTGAAATGGGCATAACCTGATAAACACCGACGCGGCCTTTGTAACCATTCGTACACATGGAGCAACCCACCGGACGGTAAGGGGTCCAGGAACCGTCCACATCTTCTTCCTTGAAAC
>NZ_JBFUBY010000348.1:0-3667 GCF_056405515.1 Polaromonas sp. P1_G2 | reverse complement strand
CTTGGACAGCGTGGAGGGCTGGAATTCGCTGTCAATCCACTTCTTGGCCTCGGCTTCGCCAGCCCAGCCGGGGCTGGCCATGGCACACACCGCGGCCACCGCCAATGCCGTATATCGCATCTTCATGACTTGTCTCCTCATTGGTTCACTCCCCGTGGTTGAAGGTTTGTTCGGCTCCGGGGAATATGAGCCGGGTTCCTTTTTCTCCGAACATCTCTTTTCTTCGCGTCCCGCCCGCTAGCCCTTGCGCATGATCCATGCGAGCAACACCAGGGACAGCAGAAAACTGATCCAGATCGAGGGGTCGGCCTCCAGCCCCAGCCAGCCGGCCAGCTTGCCGCTGATGCCGACAAAAATCAGGTTCACATAGGCCGCGCTGAGCAGGCCGATGAACAGCCGGTCGCCGCGCGTGGTTTCCAGCGGCAAAAAGCCGCGCCGCAGCGTCGTTGGCGACTTGAGCTCCCACACCGTCATGCCCACCAGCATCAGCACGATGCAGCTGAAAAAAATCGCCACCGGCGTCGTCCAGGCCATCCACTCAAACATGTTGCTTCCTTTCTAGACCCTGCCCATGGCAAAGCCCTTGGCGATGTAGTTGCGCACAAACCAGATCACGATCGCGCCCGGCACGATGGTCAGCACGCCGGCCGCGGCAAGCGTGGCCCAGTCCATGCCCGAAGCCGATACCGTGCGGGTCATGGTCGCGACGATGGGCTTGGCATTGACGCTGGTCAGTGTGCGCGCCAGCAGCAGCTCGACCCAGCTGAACATGAAGCAGAAAAACGCCGCCACGCCGACACCGGCCTTGATCAGCGGCAGGAAGATGCGCACAAAAAAGCGCGGGAAGGAGTAGCCGTCGATATAGGCGGTCTCGTCGATCTCGCGCGGGATTCCGCTCATGAAACCTTCCAGGATCCACACCGCCAGGGGCACGTTGAACAGCAGGTGGGCCAGCGCCACCGCGATGTGGGTGTCCATCAGCCCTACCGTGGTGTAAAGCTGGAAGAAGGGCAGCAGAAACACCGCCGGCGGCGTCATGCGGTTGGTCAGCAGCCAGAAGAACACATGCTTGTCGCCCAGGAAGCTGTAACGCGAAAACGCGTAAGCGGCCGGCAGCGCCACGGTGATGGAGATCACCGTGTTGATGGCGACGTAGATCAGGCTGTTGATGTAACCCGAATACCAGGACGGGTCGGTGAAGATGGTCTTGTAGTTATTCCAGGTGAAGTCCTGGGGAAAGAAGGAAAAGCTCGACAGGATCTCGCTGTTGGTCTTGAAGCTCATGTTGACCATCCAGTAGATGGGCAGGAGCGCGAACACAATGTAGGCAATTAAAAACAGTGTGCGCGCCTGAAACTTGGGGGTGTTCATTCCACGCCTTCTTTCTCTTGCGTACCCACGCGCTGCATCCAGTTGTAGAGGATGAAGCACAGCAGCAGGATGATCAAAAAGTAAATCAGCGAGAAGGCAGCCGCCGGGCCCAGGTCGAACTGGCCGACGGCTTTTTGCGTCAGGTATTGCGACAGGAAGGTCGTGGCATTGCCCGGCCCGCCGCCCGTGAGCACAAAAGGTTCGGTGTAGATCATGAAGCTGTCCATGAAGCGCAGCAGCACGGCGATCATCAGCACGCCGCGCATCTTGGGAAGCTGGATGTAGCGAAACACCGCGAACTTGCTGGCGCCGTCTATGCGCGCGGCCTGGTAATAGGCGTCCGGAATCGAGCGCAGGCCGGCATAGCACAGCAGGGCCACCAGCGGCGTCCAGTGCCAGACGTCCATCATCAGCACCGTCGCCCAGGCATGGGTGGCATTGCCGGTATAGCTGTAGTCAAAGCCCATCTTCTGCAGCATCGCGCCCAGCAGGCCGATGTCGGCCCGGCCGTAGATCTGCCAGATGGTGCCCACCACGTTCCAGGGAATCAGCAGCGACAGCGCGACCAGCACCAGCACCAGCGAAGCCTTCCAGCCCTGGGCCGGCATGGACAAGGCCAGCGCGATGCCCAGCGGAATCTCGACCGCCAGCACCGCCAGCGAGAAAGTGAGCTGGCGCCAAAGCGCGGCATGCAGGTCTTCGTCGCGCATCACAGCGGCGAACCATTCGGTGCCGACAAACACGCGGCGCTCGGGTGAGATGATGTCCTGCACCGAGTAATTAACCACCGTCATGAGCGGCAGGATGGCGGAAAACGCCACGCAGATGATGACCGGCAGCACCAGCAGCCAGGCTTTCTGGTTGATGGGTTTTGTGGTTGTACTCATGCTTCCACCAATTCGTCATTGAGGTACAGACAAGTGTGCGGCCCCATGACCTGCAGCCACACTTCCTCGCCCACCTGGGGCGGCCTCACGGCCGGGTTCAGCCGGGCTTTCAGCGTGTGTTCGCCGATCCGGGCCGTCAGCATCAGGTGGGTGCCTATGTCCTGCACCAGCATGGCGGTGAAGGGCAGCGCCGCCGGGTCGCCGAGTGCGGTCTTCACCACATACTCGGGACGCACACCCAGCTTGAGGTCGCCGTCGGGCATAGCGCGCCCGGGCGGCAGCGCCAGCGGCCGGTCCGCGACGCGCAAAGCGCCGGCCGTCACCGTGGCGGGCAAAAAGTTCATGCCGGGCGAACCAATGAAGTGGCCCACAAAGGTGTGGCGGGGCCGCTCGAACAGCGCATCGGCCGAACCGGTCTGCACCGCGCGGCCGCGCGTCATCACCACCACCTCTTCGGCAAAGGTCAGCGCCTCCACCTGGTCGTGCGTGACGTAGATCAGCGTGAGCTTGAGTTCGTGGTGGATCTGCTTTAGCTTGCGCCGCAGCTGCCATTTGAGGTGCGGGTCAATCACCGTGAGCGGCTCGTCGAACAGCACGGCCGACACGTCGGGCCGCACCAGGCCGCGGCCCAGCGAGATCTTCTGTTTGGCATCCGCCGCGAGCCCGGCCGCGCGCTGGTTGAGCTGGCCGCTCATGTCCAGCATCTCGGCGATTTCGCCCACGCGTTTTTTGATCTGCTCTTCCGGCACCTTGCGGTTGCGCAGCGGGAAGGCCAGGTTTTCAGCCACCGTCATGGTGTCGTAGATCACCGGGAACTGGAAGACCTGCGCGATATTGCGCTGCTGCGGCGTCGCGCGCGTCACGTCGACACCGTCGAACTTGACCGTGCCCTTGGAAGGCACCAGCAGGCCGGACATGACGTTGAGCATGGTGGTCTTGCCGCAGCCCGAGGGGCCCAGCAGCGCGTAGGCGCCRCCATCGCGGAAGCTCATCGTGAGCGGCAGCAGCGCGTAGTCGCTGTCTTCACGCGGGTTGGGCCGGTAGGCATGGGCCAGGTCCAGGTCAATGCGCGCCATAAGACCTCCGTGGTGCCAGCAGCAGCGCGCCGTCCGCATCAAACACATAGACCTGCGCCGGATCCAGGTACAGGGTGACGGGCGCGCCGAGGTCAAAGTAGTGCACGCCCGTGAGCTGGGCCACCAGCTCGCCCACGGCCGTGGCCACGTGGACAAACGTGTCGGAGCCCGAAATTTCGGCCAGCTCGACCTTGCCCGGTAGCGCCACGTCGCCTTCGCGCGCCGTGACACGCAGCGCGCTGCCGCGAACCCCCGCGGTGAAAGACACGAGGCGCTGGGCCGGCGCGTCGGGCAGCGCCAGGTTCAAGGCCGGGCCGCCCTTCAGTTGCAGGC
>NZ_JBFUBY010000347.1:0-3700 GCF_056405515.1 Polaromonas sp. P1_G2 | reverse complement strand
CCGTAGAGGTAGTCCGTTGCGTGGGAACCCACGAGCAAATCATCACCCGTACCACCGAAGAGCATGTCCCCGCCATTGCCATAGATCGAGGTGCTGGCATCCACATAATTGCTCAAATCCAAGGCCAAGGGTCGGTCTATCTGGTTATTGGTGTCTATGATCGACAGGCCTTCCACGCTGTATTTCAGGCTTGTACCTACCTGGGTAGTCAGCAGGCGCCAGAGCGGCACGACACCATCCAGGATTGCGCTGGCCACCACGGTCTGGCCGGCACCGAGTTCCCCAAATTTGGTGAGGCGCTCGCGCTCGATGGAGTGGCTGGCAAACATCAGGTCGTTGCCCGAACCACCGTCAAGGTAGTCGGCTCCGCGGCCGCCAAACAGCAGATCTCCCTCGCTGCCACCCAGCAGCTCGTCGCCTCGATTGCCGCCGGAAAGCACGTCGGCCCCGGCGTTTCCCTCGATGTGGTCGCGCCCGACGTCCTGTGTGCCACCGGCATAGCTGAACAGGTAAGCGTAGCGAACGCCGTCCACGGTCAGGCCCGCGGGGTTGTACTCGTACGAGAGGATCTCTTTGGTCTGGTCGGTCGTCGATCGATACAGGCTTCGGTTATTTTCCATACCAGTGGCCAGCAGGTCGTTGCCACCACCTCCGATGACGATATCGCCGGCGTCTGTGGGAGTGGCGATGCCTCCGTAGAAGGGAGTGACGGCTGCGGTTTCGCTACCTTCGATAATGATTTTGTCGTGATCGCCGCGCTCTTCAAGGTCCAACCAGTTGTAAGGTGCGGTGAGCGTGAAGATTTCCGCGCCGGCGTGGTCGAAACTTCCTCCAGTGCGCGGTGTACGTATCACCGTATCGGGCTGCGCGCCTTCGAGCGTGATGCCAAGGTCGCCGCTTTCAAAATTGCGTATCTTGAAGGCGCCAGCGGTGGTGCTGATAACAAGGTCCATCGCGCCCTCACCGCTGGAGGATGGAATCAGGCTGTAGTACACGCGGCCGTCGTGGCCCATCCAGGTGTTGGCCGAGTTGGGGACCGCATGGCCGCCAGCCAAGGTAATCGTGTCAGCACCAATCTTGAGTTCGATCTTGCCGTCTTTGTCCGTCAGGGTGTCGAAGCCTTCACCGGCTGTGATGCGGTAGGTGTCGGAGCCCGCACCGCCTACCAGGGTGTCATCGCCCTCACCTCCGATGAGGATGTCGTCGCCTGCGTTGCCTTCGAGATAGTCGGCACCGGCTTTTCCGTCCAGAGTGTCATCACCACCTCCGCCGTAGAGGTGGTCTTCGAGCTTGTTGTCGCTGCCAGTGAGGGTATTGGCTTGGTCGTCACCGAAGGCGATACGTTGCCGAGGGCGAGTGCTGAGTGCATTGCTTGCCGCGTTGTTGGCGGGGTTCCAGGCAATCAGCGTCTTCTTTGCGCTGTCACTGAAATCCACATACTCTAGTTCGAACACGCGATCTGTGGCAAATTGGGCACTGCCAACGACAGTGCCTGTGCCAGTGAGATCTTTTTCATTGCGGCCAACGATTGCTTGCAATAGCAGGGCGCGGTCAGTCCGCYAATTCCCGGTAAAGGTACCAAGCCCCTGAGCCCGCTGCTGCGCCGTGAGCTGCGCATCAGCGTCCCATTTCCCGGCTAATACTTCGTTAGCTTGTTTGAGTTTTCCAAGCGCTGTGGTGTCGCTTGTATTAATAACGACAGGGCTTAGCGCATAAAGGCTTAGAAAGGCAGAAAAGTTTGTCTCAGCTTGGGTGGCAAGGCCTGCATCGGCAAGCGTCAGCGTGGCCTTGCCGATAAGGCCCTTGAAAGCATCGCTCTTGACGAGAGTGTCGAGATTGGAGTGAAAATTTAACCGTGTTCCTGGCTGCGGACCTGTATTAGATCCATTTGCGTCTCCCGGGAAAGTTGGAGCCGCGTCTGCAGACTGCAACATCCTTCTAAGACCATCAAGCAGCCCCTCATAGGACGCCACCATTTGATTACTGCCGGCGCTGACCAACTTAGACAGTTTTACCAAATCGAATGTCGAGTCCAGTTTGGCCAGCGCATTGCCCAACGCCAACATGTCGGTGAGCTTATACATGTAATGATTGTTGATAAGCGCCGGCGTGAGGTCCTCCTGGAACAATCCTATTCGCGTACCGTATTGCTTGAATCCCACCGGGTTCCAAGTATTGGTAGTTACGTTGATACCATTCTCAGCAAAATAATTATTCTGTGCGTCGCTAAAACTTCCGATTCCCAACCAACTTCCGATGGCTTGGGTAATCTGGCCAAACCCATTCTCAATATTGAGTGTTGCCGGCCTGCTAAAGCCCGCGCTGTTAAAAGTATTGATCGCTTCGACTGGCCACTGAGAACCGAACAACCTCACAAATGAGCTGGCAAGATAACCCCCAAGACTGTGGCCGTTCACTGATTTGATGGCGCTGATGCCTGCAATTCCTGTCAGGCTTCCTACACCTTGAACATCGGGAGCAGCAACAAAATTCTGGAAAACAACGGGAGGAATAGTAGATACCACCGTAACATCAAGAGCGATCTGCTTTGCCATTTGCCCCGGTAGCGTGCTTTCGCGCAACCACCAGTTAACCATGTCAACCAACTGAGCGTGCGCCAAACCAGATATGGCCAGGTCACCGTCGACAGCGAAATCAGGAATTTCCTGGGTACCACGCATGGAGACATAAACCTGCCCGGCGTAAGGTGTGCCTGAATTTCCACGCCAAACCGTGGCTTCAAAACTTGAAGAAAAACCGCTCGCTTGAGTCACGACGCTGAAGTTATCCCCTATGTATTTGGCCAACTCGGGAGTCATTCGACCAGCCAATTTGGCGCTTAAGTTATCCTCACTTAAACCAGGAGTTAATCCATCGACATACGAGGAATCCGCCAGCAATGCATTGATGAATGTATCGTTGATGGTTGTCATTTTTTCTCCTGATGATTAAGTTTCGAGCGTTGAATTTGAGTTATCTTGAGGTCGCTAAATAACTTGACGGGGTCGACCAATCCACCGGGCTCACATTGCCCCTTAAAAGTCAATGGCACGCGACCTTCCGAAATACCCAACATCTGGCTGAGTCGCCCACCGCCTGCCATCAAAGTGTTGTAGCTAACAACAAGTTCATTAGTTGTCGCATCAAGAAACCGCCATTGCCGCACAACAAAACGCAGCCACTTATTTTTGATTTCAATATCAACCATGTCAGCTAGATAAACAGTCTTTCCTGCCGCTGCCGCACGATCAACTTGAATCGTCGAGTTCGCTTTACAGAGCTGCTCAAACTGGCGACTTCCAATGAACTCATCGAGCAACGGTAGCAGTAGCAGTAGTACAAATACAGCTACACCAATGGGTATTCGCAGGACTGCCTTGGGCATCTTTTGCGCGATAGCCTTGCTCAACCAAATGCAGAAGGCCAGCCAAATCCCCAACGTCGAGAGAAGATAAATTCCGGTCATCGATTGTTCTCAGTTTTCGATTGCCAAAGTAGCGACTGCCTATTGACGATTACCATCAAGCAGTGATTCACCTCTCCCTCCCCGACTTCTGCACAGGCGACAACAAATACTCGAGCACCGTCCGCTTGCCCTGGTTGACCCTGGCCACGACTTGCATGTCCCGGTAGCCAAGAGCTTCCCGGGGTTTCTATGTCGTCCCCATTAGCCGAGGCGAACCAGCCCTTCCTGCAAGCT
>NZ_JBFUBY010000346.1:0-3728 GCF_056405515.1 Polaromonas sp. P1_G2 | reverse complement strand
CACTCAAGGTCAGCATGTCTCCGACCTTTGGTGTCGAACACATACTGCCGCTGCTGCCGGCCTTTCTTGCGCGCTACCCCCTGGTGCGCCCCGACTGGTATTTTGAAAATCGCCCGGTCGACCTGATCGCCGAGGGTTATGACGCCGCCATAGGCGGCGGCTTCGAACTGGCGCCCGGCGTGGTGTCGCGCCCGCTGGCTCCGATTCATCTGGTCGCCGTGGCCTCGCCCGCCTACATGGCCGGCCGCCCGCCGCCCACCGACCCCGCGGGCCTGGCCGGGCTCAGCGGCATCGTCATGCGTTCCAGCGCCACGGGCCGGCTTCGCCAGTGGGTGATGCGCGACACGGCCGGCGCCGAAATGCCGGCCGCCCAGGCCGAGTCGGTGCTGGTGAACGACCCGACCGCCATGCGCGTCGCGGCGCTGATGGGCCTGGGCGTGACCTTGCTCGCCGTGCCTGACGTGTTGCCGCAACTGGAACGCGGCGAACTCGTCAGGCTGCTGCCGCGCTGGTATGTGGATGCGGGCGCCATCTCGATTTATTACGCCACGCGAAGTCAGATGCCTGCCAAGACCCGTGTCTTTATCGATTTTGTGGCCGAGGCCTTCGAGCGCAATCAACTGGCCCGGCGTTTTGCCGGCAGCCTCGGTTAGGTTTGCCTCCCGCCGCCAGCAGACAGGGCGGACTTGAAACACAATCGCTGTCTTCACATCTCCCGCCAAGCGGAAGGCAGCTCTCCATGACCCAATCCCTCAAAGTCGCCGTGATGGGCGCAGGCGCCGTCGGTTGTTATTTCGGCGGCATGCTGGCGCGAGCCGGGCATGAGGTCGTGCTGATCGCGCGGCCGCAACATGTGGATGCCATCGCGCGCGACGGCCTGCGCATGGAAACCCGCATGTTTGACGAACACGTGCGCCTGGCCGCCAGCAGCGACCCGGCCGCCGTCAAGGGCGCCGACCTGGTGCTGTTCTGCGTCAAGTCTACCGACACCGAATCGGTCGGCGCGCTGATACGGCCGCATCTCGCGGCCGACACCCTGGTGCTGTGCCTGCAAAACGGCGTGGACAACGCCGACCGCCTGCGCGCCGTGCTGCCCGACGTCGCCGTGGCCGCCGCCGTGGTCTATGTCGCCACCGAAATGGCCGGCCCCGGCCACCTCAAGCACCACGGCCGCGGCGACCTGGTCATCGAGCCTTCGGCACTCAGCGACGCCGCCGCGCAAGCCCTGGCCGCCGCCGGCGTGCCCACCGAGATCTCCGCCAATGTGCGCGGCGCGCTGTGGGCCAAACTCATCCTCAACTGCGCCTACAACGCCGTCTCGGCCATTGCCCAGCTGCCTTACGGCAAGACAGTGCAGGGCGTGGGTGTCGTGGACGTGATGCGCGACGTGGTTGCCGAATGCCTGGCCGTGGCCAAGGCCGAAGGCGTGCAGGTGGCCGGCGACGTGCACACCGCCGTCGAAAAGCTGGCCGGCAGCATGCCGAACCAGTACGCCTCCACCGCGCAGGACCTGGCGCGCGGCAAACCCACCGAGATCGACTACCTCAACGGCCTGATCGTGAAGCGTGGTGACGCGCTGGGTGTGGCTGTGCCGGCGAACCGTGTGCTGTGGTCCATGGTGAAGTTGCTTGAAGGCAAGGCCGCAGCGGGCTGAGCGGCTCTTCCTTAACGGTTTTTTCCTTGTCGACACAGCTTGATGAATGACTCCTTCCCCCTCTGGGGGAAGGCAGGGATGGGGGCCTGCGGCGATCGATTGCCGGGCTGGCTTGGAACAGGTAAGCGGGAGAGCCCCTATCCCAGCCTTCCCCCCGAGGGGGAAGGAGGAAGAGGGAAGGGCGCAAGCGTCACAAACCGGCTGCGTCAATCGTCATAGAGGCAGGTGGTACTCAATTTCGAGCCACTCAGCCTGGAGGAACTCCCCCTCTACCCTGAACCAGAAAGTGCACACATGAAAATCGTCGTCATCGGAGGCTCAGGCCTCATCGGATCCAAACTCGTCAACATCCTTCGCCAGCGCGGCCACGAGGCAGTAGCAGCATCGCCGGCGTCGGGCGTCAACACCCTCACCGGCCAAGGGCTGGCCGAAGTCCTGGCGGGCGTCCAGGTGGTGGTCGACGTGGCCAACTCGCCCTCGTTTGAGGACAAGGCCGTGCTGGAATTTTTTGAAACTTCGGGCCGCAACCTGCTCGCGGCCGAAGCGGCCGCCGGTGTCACGCACCACATCGCTCTTTCGGTCGTCGGCACCGACAAGCTTGTGGAAAGCGGTTATTTCCGCGCCAAGATCGCCCAGGAAAAACTCATCCGGGCCGCCGGCATCCCGTACACCATCGTCCACTCGACCCAGTTCATGGAGTTCCTGGGCGGCATCGCGCAGTCGGGCACCGAGGGGCAGACCGTCCGGCTGTCGCCGGCCTTTGTGCAACCCATCAGTTCCGACGACGTGGCCGCCGCGATGGCCGACTACACGCTGGGCGCGCCGGTCAACGGCACGGTCGAGATCGCCGGGCCGGAAAAGGTGCGCTTGCCTGATCTTGTCCAGCGTTTCCTGACCGCAAGCAATGACCCGCGCAAGGTCGTCGCCGACCCGCAGGCACGCTACTTCGGCGCCGAGCTCAAGGACGACACCCTGGTGCCCGTTGGCAAGGCGCGCCTGGGCACGATCCGGTTTGAGGAATGGTTCAGCAAATCGCAGGCGCGCGTTTAAGCGAGGCTGCAAGAGGTGGGGCGCTGGTCACAAACCAACGCCCTGAATCGTCTTAAGGGGAGGTGCCTCAATTCCGAGCCGCATCAAGCAACCCCGTGAAAGCTCCCATCATGAAAAAAATCTGCCTCTCCCTGTTTCTCGCAAGCGGCGCCTGGCTCGCCCAGCCGGCCCTGGCCGCCGGCCCCGAAGGCGTGCGCGTCACGCCGGTGATGGCGCAAGACCTAGCCGATTTGCCGGGTAAAGAGGGGCTGATGATCACCGTCGACTACGCCCCGGGCGCGGCCGACCCGGTGCATCGCCATCTTGCGCATGCCTTTGTCTATGTGCTCGAGGGCTCCATCGTCATGCAGGTCAAGGGCGGCAAGGAAGTCACGTTGACGGCCGGCCAGAGCTTTTATGAAGGCCCCAAGGACATCCACACCGTGGGCCGCAACGCCAGTACCACCCAGCCCGCGAAATTCCTGGTGCTGCTGCTCAAGAAGAAAAAGGCCGAGGTGCTGGAACTGGTCAAGTAGCCATCGGCGCCAGCCGGCCCGCAGGCACCAAAATGTCAAGCCCGCCGCGGCCCGGTGCACGCATTTGGGGCAATGCGCGCCTGCTGCCGTCGCAAGGCGGGGCAGAAAAGCCGGTTTCCACCCGTCTTCCCCACGGCACGGTAGTTGCTTTTACCTACCCGTCCGGCTAATGACGGCTGGGCATGGCGTGGCCCGCGGGCCGCTGCCCGGCGGATTCAATGGATAACGGCGTCCACTTCCAGCCTCCCATTTTTTGGGGGCGCCTGGGGGTGGATTTTTTTTGGCCTTTTGAGGCCCACAACTACAGACGAGAGGATCGTATGGCGTATTTAGTGCCTTCGGAATTTGTGACCAAGATGGTGGACGCGGGGGAGTCCAAGATCTTCATGTMCACCCGCGACACCGTGATCCGGGCCTACATGGCCGGCGCCATCCTGGCCTTGGCGGCCTGGTTCGCCGTCACCATCAATGTGCAGACCGGCCAGCCCCTGCTCGGCGCCGTGCTGTTC
>NZ_JBFUBY010000345.1:0-5912 GCF_056405515.1 Polaromonas sp. P1_G2 | reverse complement strand
GTCCAGGATGAACTCGCTGCCGACGGCATAGGTCGATTCATCGGAGGCCAGGAACACCACGGCCTTGGCGATCTCCACCGGTGAGCCGAAGCGGTGCAGCGGGATCACGGCCGTCAAGCCGTCCTTCATCTGCTGCAGCGCGTCGGCCGGCAGGCCCAGCTTGCCGTAGATGGGAGTCGTCACGGTGCCCGGGCTGACGGTGTTGAGCCGTATGCCCCGGGCGACCAGTTCGCCGGACAGTGTTTTGGCCAGCGAGACCAAACCGGCCTTGGTCGCCGAGTAGACGCTGGAGGCCGGCATGCCCAGGTGCGCATTCACCGAGCCGTTGAAGATGACGGAGGCCGGGTTCGCAAAAGTGCCCAGCAAGGCCTGCAGCAAAAAGAAGGGCCCTTTGAAGTTGACGGCCATGGAGCGGTCAAACGCCGCCTCGTCCCAGGCTTCAAGCGGCATGAAAACGCCGATGCCCGCGTTGATGAAGGCCACATCGAGCTGCCCGAACGCGTCGCGCACCTGCCGGGCCAGTTTGACCTGCGCCTGAAGATCGCCCGCATCGGTTTTGGAGAAGAGGGCGTCACCGCCGAGCTGCCGGCGTGCCTCGGCCAATGATTCGTCGCTGGAGCCGGTCACCATGACGCGGGCGCCTTCGGCCAGAAACTGCCTGGCCGTTTCAAGGCCTATGCCCGAGGTTCCGCCTGTCACCAGCGCGCGCTTGTTGTGCAGCCTGTTCATCAAAATCTTCCTGGAATGTGAGGTAGCAAGTACCGGTATTCCAAGCGTAGGTCTGGCGGGTGTTCGGCGCTCGCCGGTTCCGGACATGCGTTTGTGGCCCGCTGGCTACCTCAGATCTTCAGCAGCAAAAAATCGAACATATCCGGGTGTGCTGGCGTCAGCCAGACGGTCACGTCCAGCAGTCGGGGCAGTCATCGGATAAAACCGATAAGCCGGAGTCTTWCGATGTCTTCCTGCGACGCCTGGTCTTCCATCTGCGCGTTACTTTGAGCGGGGAGTGGCTTCGCGGCTTCCTCTTGTGGGTTCTGAAGCCGCTTCAACACCGGCAAGGCGGGGGCGGCTTGCGCAAGCTCAGGCATAGCGGGCATTTGCATGGCCTGCAAAATCAATTCGTTCAACAGAGATTTCAGGGTTTGACCGTTTTGTGCCGCGCGGGTTTTAAGCTTCCGCAGCAAAGAATCAGGTAAATCAAGCGTGGTTCGCATCATTGCCTTTTCGCATTGAAGTGTTTTCTGGATGACTGGAATCCGGGCAAGGAAGACAATATACTGTATATAAATACAGTATTTATTTGAATTTTAAGCACCTCCCATGCTTTCGCCAACCCCCGCAGCCCGCGCCTTGCCGGACTTCGCCAACGCCCATGTATGGCGCGCCGGCGAACTCGGCGGCGCGAGCGTGCAAACCGTCGCCACGGGGTATCCGGCACTCGATGCCGTGCTGCCCGGCGGCGGCTGGCCGCAGGGGGCCTTGATCGAACTGCTGCAGCCCCAGGCCGGCGTGCATGAATGGGGCCTGGTGGCGCCGGCCCTGGCGGCCTTGCAGTCCCGGGCCCGCGAACTGGCGGTGCTGGTGGGCGCGCCCTGGCTGCCTTTCGGCCCGGCGCTCGGCGCGCGCGCCCTGGACATGCGGCGCCTGCTGAGCCTCCAGGGCAAGCCCGGAGATGCGCCTTCGTTGCTGTGGGCCACGCGCGAAGCCCTGCAATGCGCCGACGTCCATTGCGTGCTGGCCTGGCTGCCTGATGCGCGCAGCGCGCACTTGCGGCGCCTGCAGATCGCGGCGCATGCGCACCACAAGCTGTTGTTTGTCTTCCGGCTCCTGCGGGCGCAGCACGAATCCTCGCCCGCACCGCTGCGTTTGCGGGTAGAGGGTGTGGCCGGCGAGGCGGGCACGCTGCGGGTCGAKGTGTTCAAGCGGCGCGGCCCGCCGCTGGCCGCGCCGCTGCTGCTCGACACCCGGCCGGCCCGGCTTGCCGCGCTGCTGGCGGCCAGCCGCGAAAGGGCGCGGCGCCAGCGCGAGGAAGCCGGTGTTCCGGCGCCCCAGCTGCTGCCTTCGCTGGTGTCGCTTCCCCTCAGTTCACCCCGGAGTCCCATCCATGCGCTGCTGGATCGCATTGCACATCTCGACCACCACTGGGCGCGACCTCGCTGATCGCATTGGGCCGCTTGCGGCAGCAGAAGGAGCACGAACAAGGCCGCGCCGCCGCCGTGAAAAAGCGCGTGGCCGACTTGCCCATGCACACGCTGACGGCCGCCCGCCCGCACCTGGGCGTGCTCGAGCGCATAGGCTGCCGCACCTGGGACGACCTGCTGCGCCTGCCGCGCGACGGCGTGGCCCGGCGCTTCGGCGCGGAACTGCTGCAGGCGCTGGACCGCGCCCGCGGCAGTGCGCCCGACGACTATGAATGGCTGGTACTGCCCGAGCACTTCGAGGAAAAACWCGAACTCAATGCGCTGGTCACCCACGCCCCCGCGCTGATGGCCGGCGTGGAGCGGCTGCTGGTGCAGCTGCATGCCTGGCTGCTGGGCCGCCAAAGCGGGCTCTGCGCCCTCAAAATCACCTGGCACCTGGACAAGCGCCGCGACGTGCCGCCCACCGGCGAGCTGGAAATCCGCACGGCCCAGCCCGCGCAAGACCTGCGCCATGTGGCGCGCCTTATCTCCGAACACCTGGCCCAGCAAAAATTGCCGGCGCCGGTGCACAGCCTGAGCTTGCAATCGCTGGCCACCGAATTGCTGGCTGACTCGGCCGCCGCCACCGGCAGCCTGCTGATGGAGGCGCGCAAGCAGGGCGACAGCGCGGTGGAACTGGTTGAACGCCTGAGCGCCCGCCTGGGCGATGCACGGGTGCAGGCCTGGCAGCCTTGCGCGGACCACCGGCCCGAACTGATGCAGCGCTGGGTGCCGGCCCGGGGCGTGATGGCATCGATCAGCGCACAGCTGAATCCTGCGCGGCCCGGCCGCAAGCGCTCCAAGGCGAGCCCGCCCCCGGACACCAAAACCGAAGCCCTGTACCCGGCCTGGCTGCTGCCCGAGCCGATCAAGCTGGCCACCGCCGGCAACAACCCGGTCTACCAGGGCCGGCTGCGCCGCCTGGCCGGGCCGCAGCGGCTGGAAGCCGCCGAATGGCTGCTGGCCGACAGCGAGGCCGCGCGTGGCGCCGGCCTCAGCGAAAAGCCGTGGGCCTTGCGCGACTACTTCATCTACCGCAGCGAGCAGGGCGGCCTGCTCTGGGTTTACAGCGAGCGCCTGGGCGCCACGCCCGAAGCCGCGCGGCAGCGCGCCTGGTACCTGCACGGTTTTTTTGCCTGAGGCCGCACGCATGTCCGTCCACGCACTGCCCGATTACGCCGAGCTGCATGCGCTGAGCAATTTCAGCTTCCAGCGCGGCGCCTCGCATGCCGAGGAATTGGCCGAGCGGGCCTCCGAACTGGGCTACCAGGCGCTGGCCGTCACCGACGAATGTTCGGTCGCCGGTGTCGTGAAGGCGCATGAGGCGGCCCGGGCGCACGGGCTCAAGCTGCTGCCGGGGGCGGAATTCCTGGTGCAGGCGGCCTATGCCTTCAGGCTGGTGGTGCTGCCCCGCAACGCGGCGGGCTGGGGCAACCTCTGCGAGTTCATCACCGAGGCGCGCCGCGCCGGCGACGAGATCGAGAAAGGCAGTTACCGTGTCGCACTCGGCGAAACCGATTTTTCGCGCCTGGGCGATTGTGAAATCCTGCTGTCGCCTTTGCCCGATGCCATCGAGGTGGAGGCGCTTGGCGCGCACGCGACCTGGGCTGTAGGACTGTTCGGCCAGGGCGCCTGGCTGGCCGTGGAACTGCAGCAGGGCCTGGATGACGCGCTGCGCCTCGAGCAACTGCAGCAGGTGGCGGCGCGCACCGGCATCCGCCTGGTGGCGGCCGGTAACGTGCTGATGCACAAGCGCTCGCGCAAACCGCTGCACGACGTGATGACGGCCATCAAGCTGGGCCGGCCGGTGCATGAGTGCGGCTTTGCGCTGCAGGCCAATGCCGAGGCGCATCTGCGCCCGCGCATGCGGCTGGCCGGCATTTACCCGGCCGCGCTGCTGCGCGCCACGCTGGAGGTGGCGGCGCGCTGCCGGTTCAACCTTGACGAAATTCGCGACCTGTACCGCTACCCCCGGGACGATATGGTGCCGCCGGCCGAGACGCCGGCGCGCTGGCTCAGGCGGCTGACCTGGCAAGGGGCCCACACACGCTATCCGCGCGGCATCCCCCATAAGATCCGCAGGCAGCTGGGCTTCGAACTGGCGCTGATCGAAGAGCTGGAATACGAGATGTTCTTCATCACCGTGCACGACATCGTGCGCTTCGCGAACGAGAAAAAAATCCTGTGCCAGGGCCGTGGCTCGGCGGCCAATTCGGCGGTGTGCTTCTGCCTGGGCGTCACGGCCATCAACCCGGCGGAAAGCAAGCTGCTGTTCGAGCGTTTCATCAGCCGCGAACGCCGCGAACCGCCCGACATCGACGTGGACTTCGAGCACGAGCGGCGCGAAGAGGTCATCCAGTACATCTACGGCAAATACGGCCACGACCGCGCCGCCATCGCCGCCACCATCATCAGCTACCGCCCGCGCAGCGCGATCCGCGACGTCGGCAAGGCGCTGGCGATGGAGCCCGAGCTGATAGACCAGTTCGCCAAAGAGCATTTCTGGTTCGACGGCAGCGAAGTGCTGGAAGAAAAAATCCGCCAGGCCGGCCTGGCGGGCAGGGAAGGGCCGGTGCTGCAGTGGCTGGACCTGTCGGCGCAGCTGATCGRCTTTCCGCGCCACCTGAGCCAGCATGTGGGCGGTTTTGTGCTCACGCAGGGCAAGCTCACGCGGCTGGTGCCGGTGCAGCCGGCCTCCATGGTGGACCGCCGCATCATCCAGTGGGACAAGGACGACCTCGAGGCCATGGGCCTGCTCAAGGTCGATGTGCTGGCGCTGGGCATGCTGTCGGCCATACGGCGCTGCCTGGCGCTGGTGAACCAGGCGCGCGGCAGCCAGCTGGAGATGCACCAGGTCAAGCCGGACGAGAAAACCTACGACATGATCTGCGAGGCCGACACGGTGGGCGTGTTCCAGATCGAGAGCCGCGCGCAGATGTCCATGCTGCCGCGGTTGCAGCCGCGCAGCTACTACGACCTGGTGGTCGAGGTCGCCATCGTGCGCCCCGGTCCCATCCAGGGCGGCATGGTCCATCCCTACCTGAAGAATCGCGAAGCCCTCAGGCGGGGTGAAAAAATCGTTCCCGAATACCCGGCGCTCAACCCCGCCCTGGAGCGCACGCTGGGCATCCCGATTTTCCAGGAGCAGGTCATGCAGATCGCGATGATCGCGGCCGACTTCACGCCGGGCGAGGCCGACGACCTGCGCCGCTCCATGGCGGCCTGGAAGCGCAAGGGCGGGGTGGAGCGCTTTCACGGCCGGCTGGTGCAGGCCATGGTCAAGAACGGCTACAGCGCTGAATTCGCCGAACGCATCTTCAGCCAGATCCTCGGCTTCGGCGACTACGGTTTTCCCGAAAGCCACGCCGCCAGCTTCGCCAAACTGGTCTATGTGAGCTGCTGGTTCAAATGCCACGAGCCGGCCTGTTTCCTGGCCGCCATGGTCAATTCGCAGCCCATGGGCTTTTACACACCGTCCCAGTTGGTACAGGATGCCATTCGCCATAAAGTGGAAGTGCGCCCCGTCGACGTGATGCACAGCCACTGGGACTGCACGCTGGAGCCGGGCGGTGTGTTGCCCCAGGGTGTCCAGCCGGCGGTACGCCTGGGCCTGCGCCTGGTGTCCGGCCTGCGCGAAGACGCCGTGACCCGCCTGGTGGCGGCGCGGGCGCAAGCGCCTTTCAGCWCGACCGAAGACCTGGTGTCGCGCGCCGGGCTGGGTACGCTCGAAAT
>NZ_JBFUBY010000344.1:0-4390 GCF_056405515.1 Polaromonas sp. P1_G2 | reverse complement strand
AAGCTCAAGGTGCCGGTGGCCAGCGGCGCGCTGTTGGCGACGACGGGCGGGCCGGCCGGCGTGGGCGCGGCGAGCATGGCGCCCGCCGCGTTCAGCGGGTAGCCGTCGGCCGTGGCGTAGACGCTCCAGGCGTTGGGGCCGGTCTTCACGAAGAAGGTCGCCACCTCATGGGAGTTGCCCAGCGAGTCGTAGACCTTGACCGGGTTGGAATAGCTGTAGGTGGACGAGTTGTTGGCGTCGAAAGGCGTGGCGACGGGAACCGTGCTGCGCGAATCGAGGTTGTACTGCGACACGATGCTTTGTGTGGCCTTGGGCGCCATGGCCGCGGTGGGCAGCTGCAGCGGGCCCGGGGTTCCGCCGGCCACCGTGCCGTTGGCCGAGAGCTGGTAGCCGGTCAGGCGCAGGCCGCCCGCGTTGACGATGAAGCCGTCTGCGTCCTGATCGAACTGGCCGTTGCGCGAATACATGATCTCCCCGCTGGGGCTGGCCATGCGGAAGAAACCGTCGCCGTTGACGATGGCGACGTCCAGCCCGCGTGTGCTGCTCTGCACCGCGCCCGCGCTGAAGTTCTGCACTACGGCGGCGACCCGCGTGCCCAGGCCGACGCGGGAGCCCGCGTAGACATCGGAGAACAGCGTGTTACCCGACTTGAAACCCACCGTGCCGGAGTTGGCGATGTTGTTGCCGATGACGTCGAGATTGCTGGCGGAGGCGTTCAGGCCACTCACCCCTTGTGCGAAACCCATGGTGTTTCCTTTTTGTTCGGTTGATTGCTTGCTTGATTGCTTGCTTGATTGCTTGCGGGCGGTTGAAGGTAAAAGTCAAAGGGGCGGCTGCGCCCGGATCAAAAAAAATCGGTGGCAGGAATCCAGAAAAAATCAGAGCACCTGGCGGACTTCGTCCAGCCCGGCCTTGCGGCCCGCGCCCAGGTCCAGCGAGGCGCCGCCGTAGACCTGCGCGACGCTCGCCACCTTGGCGTAGGTCAGCGCCAGGGACTGCACGTCTTCCTTGCCGGCCTTGGCCGTCACGCTGAGGGTGTAGGCGCCGTCCGGCGCGGCGGCGCCGGTGCCGGTCTTGCCGTCCCAGTCGACCATCTTCACGCCGGGCGGCAACGCGCCCAGGTCGAAAGTGCGCACGGTCTCGCCGGCGGCGTTCTTCACGCTGACGGTCACCGAGTCGGCGGCGCCGGCCAGGTCGATGCCGAACTTCTCCGGGACGCCGTCCTTGAGCGCCACGTCCTTGCCAGGAACCAGCACGGTGCGGCCGATCAGCGCGGCCGACTGCAGCACCTGGCTGGAGCCGCTTTGCGCGAGCAGCGATTGCACCGCGCCGTTGAGTTTTTCGATGCCGCTGACGGTGCTCATCTGCGCGAGCTGCGAGGTCAGCTGGGCGTTATCCAGCGGGTTCAGCGGGTCCTGGTTGTTCAGCTGCGTGACCAGCAGCTTGAGGAAGCGCTGCTCGCTGTCTGCGGCGGAGCCCTGCTGGGATGTCAGCTTGTTCAGCGCGTTGGCGGCGTCGGATGCGGCGGGGGCGTTCACGGCCATCAATCTTCTCCTGTGTGTGGAATGCGGTGCGTGGCGCTTACTGGCCGACGGTCAGGGTCTTGAGCATCAGCGTCTTGGCGGTGTTGAGCACCTCGACGTTGGCCTGGTAGGAACGCGAGGCCGAGATCATGTTGACCATCTCCTCCACCGGGTTCACGTTGGGCATGGACACATAACCTTCCGCATTGGCCGCGGGATTCTTCGGGTCGTGCACCATGCGAAAGGGGGACTGGTCCTCGATCACGCGCGAGACGCGCACGCCGCCTATCGCATCGCCTGGCACGGGCATGGTCTCGAACACCACCTGGCGCGCCCGGTAGGGCTGGCCGTCGGGGCCGGCGACGCTGTCGGCATTGGCCATGTTGCTGGCCGCCACGTTCATGCGCTGGGATTGCGCCGTCATGGCGGAACCGGCGATCGCGAAGATGCCGCTGGAGCTGTTGAAATCCGCCATGGCTTTGACCTTTTTCTTGTGTGTGAGTGAGAGGGAGCGGCTTACTGGGCCGCCGCCAGCAGCGACTTGATCTTGGCGTCCAGCAGCGTGAGGTTGGCTTCGTAGCGCATGGCGTTGTCGGCGAAGTTGACACGCTCCATGTCCATCTCTACCGTGTTGCCGTCGATGCTGGACTGCGCGGGCGTGCGGTACAGCAGCTCGCCCTCGCCGGAGGCATGCGCCTCGCCGGGCAGATGGCGCGCCGAGGTGGTCGACATCGTCATCGACATGGACTGGCGGCCGCGCTCCACCGCCTCCGTGAGGCGGCTGCTGAAGTCGAAGTCGCGCGCCTTGTAGTTGGGCGTGTCCRCGTTCGCGATGTTGGCCGACAGCACTTCCTGCCGCCGCGCCCTGAGGCTCAGCGCCTCCTGGTGGAAGCGCAGTGCCGAATCCAGTTTGTCCATCATGTCCGTTTCTCCGTCGTTGCGGCGCACGCATCAAGCGCGGTGCCGCCTTTGAGCAAAATTGTAGGAAGGCCCCGCTTTCGCAATCTGCGGAACAGACGGCGTTTCATCGCCCAATTCAGAGCTTCCGGCGTATCGCAGAGGCATGCATTCCAAGTTACGCATTGCACTCCCGATGGGTGTTTTTCAATCGCATGAACAACAGGTGGATTGCCGCGCACTTCAAGCCTTGGGCAGCGCTGCCGATTCCTAGAATCAAGGCAAGCCATTCAAAGACCTCACCAAGATGCCCGTGCCCACCACACTGCCGACACGGTTCGCGACCTGCCTCGCCCTGGTGCTCGCAAGCCTTGCCGCATTCAGCCTGCCGGCGCAGGCCGCGGGCCCGCACCCGGCGCCCCTGGCCGGCGACGCGCGCCCCGTGATCGAGAACTTCTTGCAGCAGCAGGCCGCGGGCCTGCCGGGCCGCGTGGTGATCACCATAGACACGCCGATGTCCGGCGCGCTACCGCCCTGCGATGCGCTCGAGCCCTTTCTGCCCGGCGGCGCGCGGCTCTGGGGCCGGGTGTCGGTCGGCGTGCGCTGCAGTGCGGGCCAGCCCTGGACACGTTATGTGCCGGCTTACGTCGCCGTGCACGGCAATTACTACGTCGCGGCCAGGCCCCTCAGCGCGGGGCAAGTGCTCACGCCGGCCGACGCCGCCGTGCGCGAAGGCGACCTCACGGCCCTGCCGCGCGGCGTGGTCGTGGAGGCCGCCCAGTTCGACGGCGTCACGGCCCTGAACAGCATCGCCTCGGGCGCGCCGCTGCGGCGTGAATCGCTGCGCGCCGCCATCGCGGTGCAGCAGGGCCAGAACGTGCGCCTGCGCACGCGCGGCGCCGGTTTTACCGTCAGCACCGAAGGCAAGGCCATGGCCAGCGCGGCGGCCGGGGCCCTGGTCCAGGTCAAGACGGCCGGCGGCCAGCTGGTCAGCGGCATCGCCCTGGCCGACGGCACGGTGGAACGGGTCCACTGAATTTCCGCTGTTTTTTTCAAATGAACCCTGTGCGCGACCTGCTGGCTGAAGAGAAAAAATGAGCGGCGCCCTGCTCAACCTGCTGCACCGGGAGCATGCCGCGACAGGCCTGTTCCTTGAACTGCTGGTGCAGGAAGCCCAGGCCATGACCGAAGGCGCGTTCGCCGAACTGCCCGGGCTGGCCGAGCGCAAGTCCCACCTGGCCGACCAGATCACCCTGATAGGGCGGCGGCGCGAGGCGCAGCAGCTGGCCCTGGGTTACGGCCCCGGGCGCAGCGGCGCCGATGCCGCGGCGGCCGCCGGCGATGCCGCGCTCAAAAGCGCCTGGCAGCAGGTGCTGGCGCGCGCGGCCGAAGCCCATGCACTGAATCACCGCAACGGCGTGATGGTCCACACCCACCTGGACTTCACGCGCCAGACCCTGAATTTCCTCAAGGCCGGCGGCCAGCCGCTGTATGGGCCGGATGGGACGCACCAGTCGGGTGGTAGTGGCAACCGGCTCGCGGTCGGCTGAACCGCTATTGCTTCATCCCCGCTGGGGAAGGGATAAGCCGGTCTTGCTCCGGCGGGGCGCTCTCCTCTGAGGGTTGCTGGCCGGGTTGCCGGCAGCAAGTAACTTTCTTTTGCTTCGCCAAAAGAAAGTCACCAAAGAAAAGGCGACCCGCAGTCTGGGTCCCTACGCTTCGCTWCGGGCAACCTGCGGTGCTCGAGCCAAGCGGGGTCCGGCTAAACTCGCCTTCGGCTCARACAACGCCGGCCCTGATCCGCTTGTCTCTGMGCTCCTCGGCCCAGCCAGGACGGGGCAATCGGGAGCGGGGACAAGAYAGAAAGACAAAGAAGATAAATACMAACAAGGACTCGCCGTGGCGAGTCCTTGTTTCTTAGGTATTGGTATTCCTTCCCCACCCCTTGTGGATGCGCCGAGGAGCGGAGG
>NZ_JBFUBY010000343.1:0-3816 GCF_056405515.1 Polaromonas sp. P1_G2 | reverse complement strand
GGCTTCTTCGAGCTTCTTCTTCGCAGCTTCTGCGTCGGCCTTTGGAGCGCCTTCCTTGACGTTCTTCGGAGCGCCGTCCACCAGGTCCTTGGCTTCTTTCAGGCCCAGACCGGTGATTTCGCGCACGGCCTTGATGACCGACACCTTGTTTGCGCCAGCTTCGAGCAGCACGACGTTGAAGTCGGTCTTCTCTTCAGCGGCAGCAGCGGCACCGCCGCCGCCAGCAGCAGCGGGAGCAGCCATTGCGGCAGCGCTCACGCCAAATTTCTCTTCGATGGATTTCACCAGTTCGTTGAGTTCGAGGACCGTCATGCTATCCAGCGCGGTCAAAAATGCGTCTTTATCGAATGCCATTTTGATTTCCTAAAAAAGTTGGGTAATTACGCTGCTACAGGTTCAGCTGCTGCAGGGGCTTCGGCTTCGCCGCCGCCCTTTTTCGCCGCCAGGGCGCCCAGCACAACGGCCGTACGCGAAATTGGCGACATCAGCAAGCCACACACCTCGGCCAGCAACACTTCCTTGGAAGGGATGTTGGCCAGTTGCTTCACGCCGTTCACGTCCAGGGTCTTGCCACCGAATGCACCACCGCGAATGACCAGCTTGTCGTTGGTCTTGGCGAAGTCAGATACCACTTTCGCGGCAGCTACTGCATCGGTAGAAAAGCCGTAGATCAGCGGACCGGTCATCTGGTCGGACACGACTTCGAATGCACTGCCGGCCACTGCTCGGCGAGCCAGAGTGTTCTTCAGAACACTCAGGGTCACGCCTTTGTCGCGGGCCTGGCTGCGCAGACGGGTCATGTCAGCGACCGTGATACCACGGTATTCCGCCATCACGAGCGTTTGAGCTTTAGCGGCGAGGCCAGTCACTTCATCAATGACGGCTTGTTTCTCACTGCGGTTGAGACTCAAGGTCTACTCCTTAAAAATGTGCCGTCGGGTGTAAGCCTGCTTGCGCAGGCTGCCTGCCCTTCAACACGCTCATGTTCAGCGACCAACTGTTTTCAGATTCTTTGCAAAACCATTCAAGCAGCGGGACCGCCATCTGCGTTGGCTGTCTTTCGATTAAGCGGCAAGCCCAAAAAGCCCACCGCGCCAACGGTCTTGGATGACCTGCCGGAGCGAACCCCGGCAGCCCACCACATCGGGCAACCCTTGCGGGGCCGCCCAAATTTTCGCGATTACGCTGCGATGGTTTGCGTGTCGACGCGAACGCCCACACCCATCGTGGACGAAACCGCCACTTTCTTCAAATACACACCCTTGCTCGAAGCCGGCTTGGCCTTTTGCAGCGCATCGATCAATGCAGCCAGGTTGCCCTGCAGCTTGTCGGTGTCGAACGAGCGGCGGCCGATGGTGCCGTGCACGATACCGGCCTTGTCGACGCGGAACTGGACCTGGCCGGCTTTTGCGTTGCGCACAGCCTGGGCGACGTCCGGCGTCACGGTGCCGACCTTGGGGTTGGGCATCAGGCCGCGGGGGCCGAGCACCTGGCCCAGGGTACCCACGATGCGCATGGCATCGGGGGAAGCAATCACCACGTCGAAGTCCATCTTGCCAGCCTTGATTTCGGCGGCCAGATCGTCCATGCCGACGATGTCGGCGCCGGCGGCCTTGGCTTCTTCAGCCTTGGCGCCTTGGGCAAACACGGCCACACGCTTGGTCTTGCCGGTGCCGTTAGGCAGCACGACCGCGCCGCGAACGACCTGGTCGGATTTCTTGGCGTCGATGCCGAGCTGCACAGCCACGTCGATGGACTCATCGAACTTGGCGACGGCGAACTCTTTCACAAGGCCCAGGGCCTCGGGCAGCGTGTACAGCTTGTTGCTGTCGATTTTGTCGCCGATGGTTTTTTGGCGCTTGGTCAGCTTGCTCATACAACACCCTCCACCGACACACCCATGGAACGGGCCGTGCCAGCAATAGTACGAACTGCAGCGTCGAGGTCAGCAGCCGTCATGTCTTTCATTTTGGTCTTGGCGATTTCTTCCAGCTGTGCGCGGGAAATCTTGCCGACCTTCACCGTGTGCGGCGTGGAAGAACCCTTGTCGAGCTTGATGGCCTTCTTGATCAGGACGCCTGCGGGAGGCGTCTTGATGACGAAGGTAAAGCTCTTGTCGGCAAATGCCGTGATCACCACAGGCAGCGGCAGACCGGGCTCGACACCCTGGGTCTGCGCATTGAATGCCTTGCAGAATTCCATGATATTCAGGCCACGCTGACCGAGCGCAGGGCCGATCGGGGGGGACGGGTTGGCCTTACCAGCTGGCACTTGCAGCTTGATAAAGCCGACGATTTTTTTCGCCATACTTTYCTCCTTGCGGGTCATAACGCCTGGGCGCCGCCGCTAGGGCAGGCCCGGGCTCCCCGGGGGTTACACAACTCAAAAACAGCCCTTGAGGACCGTTTCGCGCCGAGTTGCAAGGCGCGAAATTAAATACCAAACCGAAATTACGTTTTTTCGATCTGGCTGAATTCCAGTTCCACCGGCGTGGCGCGACCGAAAATCGTGACCGACACACGCACTTTGTTCTTGTCGTAGTTGACTTCTTCCACCGTGCCGTTGAAGTCGGTGAACGGGCCATCCTTGACGCGGACATATTCGCCCGTCTCAAATTCGACCTTGTGGCGCGGCTTCTCGGTGCCGACCTGCATCTGGCTGACGATCTTCTGGACGTCTTCCTCGGAAATCGGAGCCGGGCGGTTCTTGGCGCCGCCGACAAAGCCGGTGACCTTGTTGGTGTGCTTCACCAGGTGCCAAGTTTCATCGTCCATGACCATTTCGACCAGGACGTAACCAGGAAAGAAGCGGCGTTCCGTCGTTTTCTTCTGACCGTTCTTGATTTCGACCACTTCTTCGGTGGGCACCAGGAAACGGCCGAACTTGGACTGCATGCCCGCGCGGTTGATGCGTTCGACGATATTGCGTTCGACCGCTTTTTCCATGCCGGAATAGGCATGGACGACATACCACTGCATGCCTGGCGTCGGCGTGAGGGACGTACCCGCCGCCACTTCGCTGACTACCGTGCCATTCAGATCGCTCATTATCGTTTCCATCCCAAGAGCAGGTCGTAAAACACCCATTCGAGCGTCTTGTCCGTAAACCACAAAAACAGCGCCATGATCACCACAAAACCGAACACATAAGCCGTCATCTGGATGGCCTCCCTGCGGGCCGGCCAGACGACTTTTTTGACTTCGCGCCATGAATCGCGGCCGAAAGCCACGAACTGCTTACCCGGCTCGGACAGCATGAACACCGCCACGGCCGCCACCAGCCCCGCAATCAGGGCAGCCCACTGGACCACTTGACCTTGCTTGGCCAGCAGGTAAAAGCCCACCAGGGAGGCCAGCACCAGAGCAACGGCCGCGCCCAGCTTGGCCTTGTCGGCGCTGGTACTGACGGTTTCAACTTGAGAAGTGGCCATGGTTGGCGGATTTCCTGTTCAATCTTCGGGCGTCTTTCCAGACGCTTAAGCCCACCTGGGGTTTTGACCCCCGGCGGGCTTGCTTTTTAACTTTTCAAACCACCTTCAGCGTCGACACACATCAACCATCAGGTGGCAGGGGCAGTAGGAATCGAACCTACAACCTTCGGTTTTGGAGACCGACGCTCTGCCAATTGAGCTATACCCCTCCATCAAACCTTGCAAATTACGCAATGATCTTGGCAACGACGCCGGCGCCGACGGTCTTGCCGCCTTCGCGGATGGCGAAACGCAGGCCTTCTTCCATGGCGATCGGGTTGATCAGCTTGACGGTGATCGACACGTTATCGCCTGGCATGACCATTTCCGCATGACCATTTCCTTGC
>NZ_JBFUBY010000342.1:0-3824 GCF_056405515.1 Polaromonas sp. P1_G2 | reverse complement strand
CCTCTACGGCGAACAAGACAACGACACGATTTATGGCCGCGGTGGCGCTGACCGTCTCGAAGGCGGTGGCGGCAATGACATCCTGTACGGCGATGGTGTGGAAGGTGACGTAACCTCGTGGGCGGCAACGCCTGAAAGCCTGTTCGGTGATGATTATCTGGATGGCGGATCAGGCAATGACCTTCTCAACGGTGGCAATGGCGTTGACACCTTGATCGGCGGGGACGGGTTGGACTGGCTTTACGGCGGTAAGGGCGACGACACCCTGATCGGTGGCGAAGGGCAAGACCGGCTTTACGGTGAAGACGACAACGACACCCTGGTGGTGGGCGCAACCGACATTGCCGAAGGCGGCGCCGGCGATGACATTTACCAGGTCAACGGCAATGCCGAGCTGACCGACGACTCTGGACAAAACCGCTACACCATTGACGCCTCCCAGGCGACAGTGGTCAAACTGAACGACTCCTCGCATGCGGCCGGCACGCTGAATATCATCAATGCCGGCAACCCGGCGGATGTGCCCGTGCTGACCTTCCTTCYAAACGGCAACCAGGTCTTAACCATTGGGGCGCTGCAGGTGCAAGGCACAGGCTGGGCGGATGGCTCCCTGGCGTCTGTCAGCGTCAACGGCAAAACCTATACCGCAAAAGCGCTGCTTCAGCGTAGCCTCACACCGCGAACCGTGGACGTGGCTGGCGCCAATCAGGAAGTTGTCACAGGTCTGGGCGCTGACAGCATTGCGGTGCATGCCGGCGGCAATACGATTTCCGCAGGCGGAGGTAACGATCAGATTCAGCTTGAGTCAGGTGGAAACACTTTGAGCTTTGAGGCTAATGACGGCCGGGACCTTGTGAAGATGGGTAGCGGTGCCCTGGCGGCCGCCTCGGCGGTGACCATCGCCCTGGGCGAACAAGCCGACCTGGCCAGCCTGCGCATAGGCCTGGTGCAGCGCAATTCCAAATCGGTGGTGCTGTACCTCGACTCGACCGGTACCGACAGCATCACGCTGGAGCCCAGCTACGGCGATGGGGATGTCGAGCTGTTCCTGGCCAACATCGTGGTCACGGCCGGCGGCCAGACCACCACGCTGGCGGGCCTGCTGGCGGCGGGCCAGGAAGCCCAGGGGGACGCTGGCGATAACTACCTTATGGCCTTCAACAAACCCAGCGTTCTGTCGGGGGCAGCCGGTTACGACGTGCTGGTGGGCAGCGCGTTCAACGACACGCTCGACGGCGGCACCGGAGAGGACACCCTGGTGGGCGGAGCGGGCGACGATACGTATGTCTGGGGAAGGGGCAGCGGCAACGATACCGTGACCGAAGAAAGTGGATTCGACACCTTGTTGCTGGGCAATTTGCTGGCCACCGATATCCGGGTTCGAGGCGACGGCGGCGTGGGCYTTGTGATTGAGGTGATTGATACCGGTGAGCGGCTTCGGCTCATCAGCAGCTCTCTTGATTTACTCCAGCAGAGCGTGGTTGAAAAGCTGGTCTTTGCAGACGGGCTCGAGTGGGACCTCCCGGCCCTTCGGCTCAAATCACTGGAAGGTACCCCCGGCAGCGACTTCATCTGGGGCTTTGATACCGATGACGTGCTTGACGGCGGTGATGGCAACGACAGCCTGATCGGTGGCGGGGGTGATGATCGTCTTATAGGTGGTGCCGGCAACGACAACCTGGATGGAGGCACAGGAAGCGACACTTTCGTCTGGGGGCGCGGAGACGGCGACGACCACATCTATGATTTTGGCGGTGGTGCCAATGACTCTCTGGAACTTCGAGGTCTGTACGCCTCGGACCTGACCATGGTCCGGCATAACGGYGGCGAAGCATTTCTGAGGATCAACAACACGGGCGAGACGCTGAGCATTGCGCAGAACTTTTTGGCGGGAGAGCTATATACCGTTGAGTGGTTCCGGTTTGCGGATGGGACCGTCTGGAACATCCAGGACCAGGCGCTCAATATGGAGCTGAGGGAAAGTTATTCCTTCGAATCGGCATTGATAGGGTGGTCGCTGTTCGACCACATCGTCGGCGGCGCTTACGAAAACTACCTCTACGGATTTGAGGGCGACGACATCCTCGACGGCGGGGGCGGCAACGACTATTTGTATGGCGGCTCCGGCAACGACACATACGTTTGGTATGCCGGTTCAGGTGATGACATCATTCGTGATACTTCCGGGGAGCCCGGTGATACCGGTGGAGGTTTTGACAACGTCAGGCTGGTGGGACTGAATCCAGCCGACATCGTGCTGACCTACGAGCCTGGGTACCTGGACCTCATCATCCAGATTATTTCCACCGGTGAGACATTGACGATCAGCCAGGGCCTCAATGCCGACGCCACGGGCTATTTCCTGGAGCGCATTGTTTTCGACAATGGTGTGGTCTGGAATGCTGGCGATATATTCGCGCTGGCTGAGGCGAGCCGCCTCAATCATGCCCCTGAAGCGGTGTATGCCTTGGACGATCAGGAAATCGAGGCACAAGGGAACGTCGGCCTGGATATTCCCTCGGACCTGTTTTCTGACGAAGACGGCAATCCGTTGACGTACAGCTTCAGCCTTGCCAACGGCGACCCTTTGCCCGCCTGGCTAAACTTCAACGTCGACTCGTTCAGGCTTGAGGGAACCGCGCCATTGGGCTTTGCCGGGGCGCTTTCCATTACCGTCAAGGCAAGGGACATCTTCGGCTTGTCAGCCTCGTCGAATTTCACGCTCACGGTTGCCGCGCCCGATGCGGTCATTCAAGGCACGGAAGGCAATGACACCCTCTTCGGCACTTCAAGGGCTGACGTGATGGCCGGTGGCGCCGGCAACGACTTGCTGAGCGGTGGCGCCGGCAACGACGTCTACCTGTACAGCCGGGGCGACGGCTCCGACCGCATCGACGACTACGACGAGACGGTGGGGAACATCGACACCCTGCGCTTTGACAGCACGGTGACCGCCGCTGATATCAAGGTCACCCGAAACTTCGACGGCGACGCGTACCTGAGCATCGGCGGCACAAGAGACCGCATCACTCTGGCAGGGACGTTCGCCATCGGAGGCAACAAGATAGAGCAGATCGAGTTTGCCGACGGTACCGTGTGGGATACCGCAATGCTCGAAAGCCTGCAAGTGCTGCAAACTGCGACCGAAGGCACAGACGAGCTGGTAGGCACTGTGGGTGATGACACGGTCAACGGCCTGGGGGGTGACGACGAGTTGTTCGGCATGGCCGGCAACGATACCCTGGACGGCGGTGCCGGCAATGACTACCTGTCAGGAGGCGCCGGTAGCGACGTTTATCTCTTTGGCCGCGGCTCAGGTGTAGACCTGATCGGCGAGTTCAACGAGGCGGCGGGCGATATCGACACCTTGCGCTTTGACAGTACCGTAGAAGTGGCTGATATCACGGTCACACGTGATGAAGCCGGCACACTGACTTTGAGCATCAACGGCACGGACGATAAGGTGCAATTCAACAACTGGTTTGCCGACAATACCGACCAATTCAAACAGGTGGAGCGGGTTGAGTTCGCCGACGGCACCGTGTGGGACCGGCAGGCCTTGGAGGCAGCAGTTGTCCCAACCGCGACCACCCCCACAATCCTGGGCACAGCCGGAGACGACATGTTAGGCGGCACAGGCGCAGCAGACGTGTTTGATGGGCAGGCCGGGGACGACGAGTTTCACGGAGGGGAGGGTAACGACGTCTACCTGTACAGCCTGGGAGACGGTAGCGACACCATCCTGGACTACGACGAGACCGCCGGCAATGTGGACACCGTGCGCTTTGACGGCACCGTGCTGGCCGGCGACGTCAGCCTCAGCC
>NZ_JBFUBY010000341.1:0-3833 GCF_056405515.1 Polaromonas sp. P1_G2 | reverse complement strand
ACCAAGGTCAGTTWTCGCGATGTTGTGACACAAGAAGAATTGGGGAGTAATGGCTATCTTGTTGCAATGGGTGGTAAGTTGATGAGCGCGCTTTCTGGAGGGCAGGAGACGACACCGATGACAATTTTCCCATCTACCTGTTCTGGGCCGGGCAATCTGCCTGTGTCAGAAAAGTATGAATTCAAGATCGACACAAAAGCGGGGAAATGAAGCAATGACGACCATCAATAACACCTACATCAATGCACTTCTGGCAGATGCCACCTATGTCCACAACATTGATCCATTGAAAATTGTTGGCGACCTTCAAACAAACCTTTCGCCTCGAATGACCCCAACGCTGGCTGACTATATTGCCAGCAATTTCAGCGTAGTCGCTCAAATTCAAAGCGGGGATATCGTGGGGTCCGGGTTCGATGCGACGGTTTGGCGGCAGACTGATGGCAAGCTTTTTGTCTCCATGCGAGGAACCGAGCCAGGTCAGGATTTGTTCGTCACAGATGCCGACTTGGCAATCACTGGTAACGCTCGTCTGCAACTTATGGATATGGTCAATTGGTGGTTTCGTGAAACGGGAGTGGCGGGCGAGCCTGTCCGCCAAATCACGTTGGCCCTTCCAGTGCCCGGCGGTCCTACCTTCATTGAAGCTGACCCAGACGTTGGGACTGGTCGCATTACTGCCGCTCACCTCGTCAGTGGCATCGAGGTCAATGGTCACAGTCTGGGCGGCTATCTGGCCTCTGCGTTCACGCGGCTGTTCGGTAGTCAAGCACATGTGCAGCACACAAGCACTTTCAATAGCGCTGGCTTTGCACCTGGTAGCGAGGCTGTCTTCACGGAACTGCAAAACCTCATTGGAGTGAGTTATGGCATAGGGCGCTTTCCCAATGAAACCGAACAGACCAATTATTTTGCAAAAAATGGCCTGAATCTCACTACGAACAATTCATGGTTCACTCAAGCTGGTAACCGCGTCGAGCTTTTTAATGAAATGGATGCGACGCAGGTTGGCAATCACTTCATGTTCAAGATGACGGATGCGTTGGCCTTGGGTAACGTGCTATCAAAGCTAGACACAACCTTCACTACGGGAACACTCAACCTACTGCTTGAGGCGGGAAGTAACAAGACCGCTGCTTCGATTGAAGGTGTACTTAACGCAATGCGTCGTATGCTGATTGCGCCGAGTCTAGGTGGCATTCCTGTGGGCGACGTAAGCGCCAGTGCTCCTAGTCGTGTTACCTACTATCAAGTTTTAAAACAGCTAGCCGATAGCCCTATTTTTACTGAGTTGGCAGGAAAGTTAAAGATCAGTCTTCCCGGTAGCAGTCTAGCCACTCAGGCCAAAACAGACTTCAGTGCCTTGCTTAGCCTGAAGGTCTTGAGTCCTGCAGTTATAGGCACCAACGACTCTACGGCTCTTGCAGCTCTCAAGCAAGTCAACGCCATGCTAGCGCAACAGTGGGAAGCTGACCAATTGCTAACTCAACAGCAAAAGGATGCAGGCCAACAAAACTTTACTGATGTCTACCTGCTTGACCGTCAAGCCATGTTGTTGGGTCTTGTCGAGCAGAGTTCAGCTGATAAGAGCTACGACATCCCAATTCGCGGAAAGAATAACGCTAACTACACCTATGCCGACTTTTTCAGTGGTCAAAGCATTAAGTTCAGCGGGGTCGGTAACCCAAATGGCCAAGAAGCGCAGCAAGTCATGTTTGGCGATGCGCAAGACAACGGCTTGGTCGGGTCGGATGCGACAGCGTTTGGTCTGGGTGATCGTCTGTACGGAGGCGCAGGCAACGATTACATCAATGCTAAAGCAGGTGACGATTACATCGAAGGCAATGAAGGCAATGACAATTTGAGCGGAGGCGATGGTGTCGACACCTTGCTTGGCGGTAGTGGCGACGACATCTTGGACGGAGGTGAAGGTACTGACAAACTGAAAGGCGGGACAGGCACTGACACTTACCTATTTACCGGTGCCTTCGGTAAAGACACCGTCTTGGATGCAGATGGTTTGGGTATTGTCAAGATAGACGACTCAACCATCGGCGATGCTAAAGCCAACGGCCAACGCAACATTTGGGCTGCCGATCTGGCCTCCGACAGTAAAGTCGAACTGACGATTTACGACGATGCTCATTCTTCTACCGGAAAGAAACTCGTCATCACTCGCCTCGGCAATGTTGTCGACACCATCACCATTAGCAACTTTGATCTTGCCAAGGCACAGGCTGAAGGCTATCTCGGCATCAAGCTTGAAAGTGCGCTCAAACTCATCATCAAGGAAGGCGGCGGCACCAACCCTTTCCAGGATTCCAGCTTCAACCCCGCCGCCGTGACGGGCACGACGGATATCCCAGAAGGCACGGCTACTTCCTATAGCGTCTTTTTGAACAAGGCTGCCAAGGCCGGTGATACCGTCACGCTTCACTTCTCCGCGCTGGCGGACAAGTTCAAGATCAAGCAGGGTGACAACGTGATCGATGCCGATGGGGCAGTCATCACGTTGACCGAGGGCCAAACAGAGCTCAAGATTTCATTGCTGCAACAAGGTGATGTGACGGCCGACGGCGCTGCGGTGCTGAGTGTTGACTATCTGGCTACAACGTCAGGGAGCCAAACGGCGACCTCCAATAACTGGAACATCAACCTTAAAGATACCGGCGAGTTTGCTCACGTCTACAAAGGGGACCAGCATGGCCAAGTTGCAACCACTCCCACCGGGGAGGAATATTACGACTGGGCCGCTACAAGCTGGGCGCCAGACGGTACGCTGACCGGCGGTGTGGTTGACGCTGACTTCAACGATGTGATTCTGGCTGGGGCCGGGAACGACAAGATCACTGGCCTGGGGGGGAACGACGCACTTTCCGGAGGAGCGGGTAATGACCAGATCGACGGTGGCGACGGAGATGATTTGATCGGCGGCGGAGCTGGCTCGGACACTATTAAAGGTGGTGCTGGCAACGACTACATCTTCAGTGGACAAAACGTATCCGTACCCCACCGGACAACTCCAACGGATCATTGGAACCCACCTGCGGGGCGCACGATTGTGACGCAGAGCAGTACCTGGGGAAGCTACCTTACGGCAACCGGCAGTACTTTCGTTACTGGCGTAGTCAACATCCAGACTTTGGACGGCGACGACATTGATGCCGGCGCAGGCGAAGACCTGGTGGTTGCGAGCTGGGGAAACGATTTCATCGACGGAGGGGAAGGCAAAGATTATCTCTATGGCCTGCAAGGCGCTGATGTTCTGGATGGCGGCGAGGGCGATGACGAAATGCATGGCGATGGGCTTACCGTCAACAACAGTTTTTTATATGCTGACGCGTCACAGCATGGCTCCGACTATCTGGACGGTGGTGCGGGAAATGACCTTATGTACGGGAACGGCAGTGATGATGCGGTCTTTGGCGGGCTGGGTAACGATTGGCTATGGGGCGATGACACGGACGATGTCGTGCTACTTGGTCAATACCATGGCAACGACTACCTTGATGGCGGAGAAGGTAACGACCAGCTGGTAGGTGGTGGCAAAGACGATAAGCTGTATGGCGGAACCGGTGATGACCTCATGCTGGGTGACGACCTTGAGAGCAGTCTGGCTGGCACGTTCCATGGCAGTGATTACCTTGATGGTGGCGAAGGCAAGGATCACTTGGTAGGCGGGGGCAAAGACGATGTGCTGTACGGCGGGGCCGGCGCAGATGTGATGTCGGGCGACGGCATCAAGACCGACTTGGTCGGTGAGTTTCACGGCAATGATTACCTTGACGGCGAAGACGGTGACGACATGCTGTTTGGGAATGGCAAGGACGACA
>NZ_JBFUBY010000340.1:0-3846 GCF_056405515.1 Polaromonas sp. P1_G2 | reverse complement strand
GTCGGCAATGTAGCGCTTGATCACGGCCGCATCGGCGGGCAGCACCTTGACGCGCTTGGGCAGGTCTTCGATGCCCTCGAACTTCGCGGGCCGCGCGGGCGCGTGGCCCAGCGCTTCTTCAATCGTGGCCGCGAACTTGATGGGCAATGCGGTCTCCAGCACCACCATGGGCACGCCGGGCTGGATCTGCTCGCGCGCCACCTTCACGCCGTCGGCGGTGTGGGTGTCTATCGTGGTGCCGAAGCGCTTGTTCGTGTCGCGAATCGTCGCGAGCCGGTCCGCATGGGTGCTCTTGCCGCTCACAAAGCCGTAGCGCTGTGCGGCCGCCTTGAACGCCGCCTCGGCGCTCAGGTCGAACCGGCCCTGGCTGCCGAGCTGGTCGTGGAACAGGGCCTTGGTCTTGGCGCCGTCGCGGCCCAGCAGGTCGAACACAAAACGCTCGAAGTTCGAGGCCTTGGAAATGTCCATGGAGGGGCTGGAGGTTTCATGCGTGTCGGCGCTGCCGCGCACGCGGTAGACACCGGTGCGGAAAAACTCGTCGAGCACGTCGTTTTCGTTGGTGGCCACCACGAGCTTGCCGATCGGCAGGCCCATCATGCGGGCGACATGGCCCGCGCAGACATTGCCGAAGTTGCCCGAGGGCACAGTGAAGTCGACCTTCTCCGCGTTCGAACGGGTCGCTTGAAAGTAACCGGCGAAGTAGTACACCACCTGCGCCATCAGGCGCGCCCAGTTGATGGAGTTGACGGTGCCGATCTTGTACTGGCGCTTGAAAGGCAAATCGTTGGACACAGCCTTGACGATGTCCTGGCAGTCGTCGAACACACCTTCGACCGCGATGTTGTGGATGTTTTCGTCCTGCAGGCTGAACATCTGGGCCTGCTGGAAAGGGCTCATGCGGCCCTTGGGCGAGGTCATGAAAACGCGCACACCCTTCTTGCCGCGCATGGCGTATTCGGCCGCGCTGCCGGTGTCGCCGCTGGTGGCGCCCAGGATGTTGAGCTCTTCGCCGCGGCGCGCCAGCTCGTATTCGAACAGGTTGCCCAGCAGCTGCATGGCCATGTCCTTGAAGGCCAGCGTGGGGCCGTTCGACAGGGCTTCGAGGTAAAGGCCGTCTTCGAGTTTTTTCAGCGGGACGATGGCTTTTGTGCCGAACACTGCTTCGGTATAGGTCTTGTCGCAGATGGCTTTGAGGTCGGCGGCGGGAATGTCATCGACGTACAGCGAAAGGACCTCGAACGCCAGTTCAGCGTAAGACAGGCCGCGCCACTTCTGCAGCGTCGCGGCATCCACTTGCGGATACTGCTCGGGCAGGTAGAGGCCGCCGTCCGGCGCCAGGCCCTCGAGCAGGATTTCGCAGAAGCGCTTGCGGTCGGCATGGCCGCGGGTAGAAAGATAAAACATGTCTGAGTGAACCTGCTGGTAAGACCAGTATTGGGCAACTAAAAGGACAAAGTAAATTCAGTGCGATTTCTTGGGCAACTGAGTGCTTAATTTTTCAATCATTTTTCCAATTTCGGGCAACGCCGAAGTCGTCGCATCGTTCAGCAACTCATCAGCCTTTTTCTGCCATTCGTCAGAAATCGCCTGCTCAATGCCCACCAATTTGGCACCTGCAGGCGTCTGAAAAAAGGCAATCGACTGCTCCAACTCTTTGGCGGTCAGGCCTCGAAGCCTTGACAAGGCCAACTGCCTCAATGGCTCGGTATCGATCGTCACTTTTATTGTGGCCACTTCCACAAGGAACGCCGTGCGTTGAGCCTCGGTGACTTCCGTGGTCTTCATCAACTCGTCAAGCATCAGTGCAGCCGGGAAGACCAAACTGGACGGCACGGACTCCTGGATCGCTTTTTCAGCACGCTTGGCATCACCCGGATAAGCCCGAAGTGTCAGCAACTTTTCAAGTTTCGCTTCACGGCTTGCCGCAGGCACCTGAGCGTGTGCCGTCACTGCGACCCAGCACAGCATGGCTAGAAAAAACCTCACGCCAACTCCTCCTTGCGGATGCGCGTGATGGGGGCCAGCACCGTGGGCAGGGCCTGCATTTGGGCCAGGGCGCCGTTCATCTTGGCTTCCATGCACTCATGCGTGAGGATGATGAGGTCGGTGTGGGTGGAACCCTCGCCGCCGACTTCATCGGCTTCGCGCTGCAGCACGGCATCGATGCTGATGCCTGCGCCGGCGAGTATGCCGGTGACCTTGGCCAGCACGCCGGCCTCATCGGCGACCTTGAGGCGCAGGTAGTAGCTGGTGACGACGTCGGACATCGGGACGACCGGCAGATCGCTCATCGCGTCGGGCTGGAAGGCCAGGTGCGGCACGCGGTGTTCAGGGTCGGCCGTGTGCAGGCGCGCGATATCGACGAGGTCGGCGATCACGGCGCTGGCGGTGGGTTCGCTGCCCGCACCCTTGCCGTAATACAGCGTGGTGCCGACGGCATCACCCTGCACCACCACGGCGTTCATGGCGCCTTCCACATTGGCGATCAGGCGCTTGGCCGGCACCAGGCTGGGGTGCACGCGCAGCTCGATGCCGTTGGCGGCGCGCTTGGTGATGCCCAGCAGCTTGATGCGGTAGCCGAGCTGCTCGGCGTAGCGGATGTCCTGTGCGGCCAGGCCGGTGATGCCCTCGACGTAAGCCTTGTCGAACTGCACCGGGATGCCGAAAGCGATGGCCGACATCAGCGTGACCTTGTGGCCGGCGTCCACACCCTCGATGTCGAAGGTGGGATCGGCTTCGGCGTAGCCCAGGCGCTGCGCTTCTTTCAGCACGACGTCGAAGTCCAGGCCCTTGTCGCGCATCTCGGACAGGATGAAGTTGGTGGTTCCGTTGATGATGCCGGCGATCCACTGGATGCTGTTGGCCGTCAGGCCTTCGCGCAGCGCCTTGATGATGGGAATGCCACCGGCCACGGCCGCCTCGAAAGCCACCATCACGCCCTTTCGGTGGGCTGCGGCAAAGATCTCGGTGCCGTGCACGGCCAGCAGTGCCTTGTTGGCGGTGACCACGTGCTTGCCGGCCTCGATGGCTTCCAGCACCAGCTGTTTGGCGATGCCGTAGCCGCCAATGAGTTCGATCACGATGTCGACGTCGGGGCTGGCCACGACCTTGCGGGCATCGTCCACCACCTGAACGCCTGGGCCGACAGCAGCCTTCGCGCGCGCCACATCGAGGTCGGCGACCATGGTGATCTCAATACCGCGGCCGGCGCGGCGGCGGATTTCTTCCTGGTTGCGCTGCAATACGTTGTAGGTGCCGCTGCCCACGGTGCCTATGCCCAGGAGGCCTACGCGGATGGGGCTCAAATTCGTCGGTTTCATAGTGCTGAAGTCTTGCTTTGGTGTGATCTGGAGGCCTGCCGCCTCAAGGGGCGCAGGGAACTGAAGAGTGAAGGGCCGGGTACAGGGTCAAGTTCGGTTGTTGCGGTAGTTCTCGAGGAATTTCGCAATGCGGCCGATGGCTTCGCGCAGGTCTTCCTCATGCGGCAGGAAGACGATGCGGAAATGGTCCGGTTCGGGCCAGTTGAAGCCGGTGCCCTGTACCAGCATCACCTTGGTCTCCTTGAGGAGCTCCAGGAAAAACTGGCGATCGTCCTTGATCGGGTAGACCTTGGGATCCAGGCGCGGGAACATGTAGAGCGCCGCGCTGGGCTTGACACAGGTGACGCCGGGGATGGCGGTGATGAGCTCGTAGGCCATGTCGCGTTGGCGGCGCAGGCGGCCGCCTTCACAGGTCAGGTCGTTGATGCTCTGGTAGCCGCCCAGCGCCGTCTGTATGGCCCACTGGCCCGGCACGTTGGAGCACAGCTTCATGTTGGCCAGCATGTTCAGGCCCTCGATGTAGTCC
>NZ_JBFUBY010000339.1:0-6450 GCF_056405515.1 Polaromonas sp. P1_G2 | reverse complement strand
CATGGATCTCGCGGCGCGGCATTGCAGTGGTGTACGACGGAGAGGTCGATTTCGACCCGGGCTGGCGTCCGCGCAAGGCCGAGTTGCGCCGGCCGGGCTTCAGGCCGGCCACGGATCTGGCGCTGACCCGCCAGGGCCAGGAGGACCGCTGGGCCGCACGCATTCATGTCGGCGGGGGCACGGCGGATGGCGAAATCAGGCTTGACTTCCGCGCCGGCGGCCGCATGCACCTGCAAGGTGAGCTGCAGCCGAAGGACGTCGAGGTCGAAAGCATGCTGGCCGCCTTCAACCGCCGCTCCATCATCGCAGGCAAGGCCTCGGGCGAAACCACGTTGTCGGCCAACGGCGATACGGTGGGAGAGCTGGCGCGGTCGCTGCACACGCAGACGCCCTTCACCATCGGCAAGTCCACCTTGCTGCGCTTTGACCTGGACAAGGCGGTGCGCAGCGCCGGCAAGGAGCACGACGGCCAGACGCCGCTCGATTCGGTCACCGGCCGGCTCGACACCCAGAACACGCCGCAGGGCATGGTAGTCACGTACACGGACCTCAAGGCGGCATCAGGCTCGCTGACCGCGTCGGGCCAGGCCAAGGTCGCCAACCGCCGGATCGAGGCCGAGTTCGCCGTCGACCTGGTGGACGGCATTGTCGGTGTCCCGCTCAGCGTCAGCGGCCCGCTGGACAACGTCGCATTCTCCGTGCCCAAGGGCGCCATCGCGGGCGCCGTGGTCGGCACGGCCGTATTGCCGGGCGTGGGCACCGCCATAGGCGCGCGTGTAGGTGCCACGCTGGGCAAGATCTTCAGCCCGGGGCCGGCGCCGCCCGCGTCCGCGCCACCGCCGGCCCGCGCGGCCAAGCCTCCCGCCAAGGCCCGTTGAGCACCTGGGAGGGGTGGATACCCTGTCCCGCCCCAATGCCTTTGCAAGCCCGCGCAGGCSGCAAACGCGTAAAATCGCCCCTGAATCCCGAGCGCCATTTGTAAGCCCTCGCTTTTGCACGGGCTCACCAGCGGCAACGATCCCGCACCATCCATCAAGGCCCTTGACATGCCACAGCAGCTACACGTCGTGCCCACGCCACTGGAACGAGCGCTTGACCAGAACGAGTCGGTGAAAGACACCGTGGAACAGTCGGCCGCCGAACTGCTGGTGATCAACACGGTGCTCAAACAGGAAGTCCCGCCGCATGTGCAGACCGGCGACGTGGCCCAGGCACTGAAAAAAACCGACGCGCTGGAAACCCGCATCCAGGAATCCGCCGAAGAYCTGGCCCAGGTCAACGAGGTGCTGGAGCAGCAGATCGATGAACGCGCCGACCTGGAGCGCGAACTCAGGGCCACCAAAGCCGCCCTGGCCAAGGCCACCGGCCAGTCTCCGGCACGGTAAGCGCGCAGCGCGCCGGGCCCTGCCCCGGCTTCACGCCGTCACAGCGCGGTCATCGCTGTGTCATCCATTTGTCAGGGTTTCTACCTAGAATCCTTGAGAGTTAAACGATTTACCTGCTGCTCTGCGCGTCGCCGCGCCGACTGGCGGGCCGTTTTTAGCCCGCAAGGCCGCACGGCCTTGTCCTCTCCGGCTTCACGGCCGTCCCCCTTTTGTTTTGGAGATTCGCGATGTTTCGCCGCCGCTTCCTTTCGTTCGCCCCTCAACTGGCTGCCCTTGCCGCTGCCCCCGCTTTCATCCGCAATGCCTATGCCCAGGACGGCCTGACCGCCAAGGCCATCACCATCGGCTGCACTGGCGCGACCAGCGGCCCGCTGGCTGGGGTGGGCGCCGAACTCAAACAAGGCGTGGACGCCGCCATGGGCCAGATCAACGCCAAGGGCGGTGTGAACGGCCGTACGCTGCAGTTCCAGATGATGGACGACGCCTATGTGCCGCAGCGCAGCGCCGACAACGTCAAGAAGATGATCGGCGACGGCAGCATTTTTGCGCTGATGTCCTGTATCGGCACGCCCAACAACACCGCCATCGTGCCGCTGATTGAAGAGTCCAACCTGCCTTACGTCGGCCCGCGCTCGGGCGCTTCGTCGCTGCGCAAGCCCGGCATGCGCAACGTGTTCCATGTGCGCGCCAGCTATACCGAAGAAACCCAGCGCCTGGTGCAGCGCATCGTGAGCATGGGCATCAAGGACCTGGCTGTGGTCTACCTGGACAACGACTACGGCAAGGAAGTGTTGATCGACGTCAACCGCGCGCTGCAGGCGCAGGGTGCGAAGGCCGCGGTCCAGGCGGCACTGGCCGTTGACGGCAAGAACCTCAATGACGTCGTCGGCCAGGTCGTCGCGGGCAAACCCGGCGCTGTGTTGCTGGGCACCGCCGGGTCGGCGTCCGTCGGCCTGATTGCCGCGCTCAAGAAGGCTTCGCCCATGCTGCCCATCGCGGGCCTGAGTGTCACGCTGGCGGGCGACGGCATCAAGGCGCTGGGCGCGGCCGGTTCCGGCCTGGCGCTGACCATGGTGTTTCCCGACCCGTACCGCGCCAAGCTGCAGGTCGTCCGCGACTACCAGGCCGCCATGCGCGCCACCGGCCAGCAGGAGTTCTCGCCTGTCAGCTTTGGTTAAACCCGGCACGCTGGGCTTAAAAAGGCCCGGCCGGTCCCATGGACTGGCCGGGCCTTTGCCATTTCCGGCTTTCGGCCAGACCAACGGCAGCGCGGCGTCGCCCAGCGGACAGGCCTGCGGCGGGTGATCATTTAGACTTAAAGTATTCGGCCGCCACGCGGCCGTTGTCCTGTATGGGGTCCGCGCGGCCCCGTCTTTTCTTTGGCCCGCCTGGCCGTCCCCACTCCGGAGATATTCGCGATGTTTCGCCGCCGCTTTCTTTCGTTCGCCCCTCAATTGGCCGCCCTCGCCGCCGCTCCCGCTTTCATCCGTACTGCCCACGCCCAGGAAGGCCTGAGCGCCAAAGCCGTCACCATCGGCTCTTCAGGCGCGCTGAGCGGCCCGCTGGCCGGCTTCGGCGCCGACCTCAAGCTCGGCGTGGAGGCCGCCATGGGCCAGATCAACGCCAAGGGCGGCGTGAACGGCCGCGTGCTGCAGTTCCAGATGGTGGATGACGCCTATGTGCCGCAACGCACCTCGGACAACGTCAAAAAAATGATAGGCGACGGCAGCGTCTTCGCGCTGATGTCCTGCATAGGCACGCCCAACAACGCGGCCATCGTGCCGCTGATCGAAGAGTCCAACCTGCCTTACGTCGCGCCGCTGACCGGTGCCTCCTCGCTGCGCAAGCAAGGCATGCGCAATGTGTTCCACGTGCGCGCCAGCTACACCGACGAAACCCAGCGCCTGGTGCAAAAGCTCGTGGGCATGGGCATCAAGGACCTGGCCATCGTCTACCTGGACAACGGCTTCGGCAAGGAAGTGCTGGCCGACGCCTTGCTGGCGCTGCAGGCCCAGGGCGCCAAGGCGGCCGCGCAGGTCGCGCTGGCCACCGACGGCAAGAACCTCAATGAGGTCGTGAGCCAGGTCAGCGCCGCCAAGCCCGGCGCCGTGCTGCTGGGCACGGCGGGCGCCGCCTCGGTGGGCCTGATAGCCGCGCTCAAGAAGTCCTCGCCCATGCTGCCGGTGGCGGGCCTGAGCGTCACGCTGACCGCCGACGGCCTCAAGGGGCTGGGCGCCGCCGCTTCGGGCCTGGCGTTGACCATGGTGTTCCCCGATCCCTACCGCGCCAAGTCCCAGGTGGTGCGCGACTACCAGGCCGCCATGCGCGCCATCGGCCAGCAGGAGTTCTCGCTGGGCAGCCTGGAGAGCTACGTCAACACCCGCGTGCTGGCCGAGGGCCTGGAGCGCGCCGGCCGCGACGTGACGCGCGCCAAGCTGCGCACCGCGCTGGGCAGCGTGCAGAAGTTCGACCTGGGTGGTTTTAGCGTGGACTACGCCCCCGCATCGCCCTTTGTTGGTTCCAAATTTGTGGACCTCGGCGTGCTCGGCGCCGCGGGGCGCTTTCTGGGCTGATTCCGCTACGGCATTCGTGAAAAAGCCCCGGCTGGTGCATGACCAGCCGGGGCTTTTTTTATGGGAGCCGGCTTAGCGTTTTCGATTCAGCAGCGCGTACAGCAGGATGGCGCCGAAGGTCGCCGTGCCTATGCCGCCCAGCGCGAACTGGCCGAAGCGCAGCGTGAAGTCGCCCGTGCCCAGCACCAGCGTGATGGCCGCGACGATGAGGTTTTTGTTGTCCGAAAAGTCCACCTTGTTGTCGACCCAGATTTTGGCGCCGGCCACGGCGATCAGGCCGAACACCACGATGCTCACGCCGCCCATCACCGGCAGCGGGATGGCCTGGATCAGCGCGCCGAACTTGGGGCTGAAGCCCAGCACCACGGCGATCAGCGCCGCCACCACGAAGACGGCGGTCGAGTAGATCTTGGTCGCAGCCATCACGCCGATGTTTTCCGCATACGTCGTCACACCCGTGCCGCCTGCCGTGCCCGAGACCATAGTGGCCACGCCGTCGCCGATAAAGGCCCGGCCCATGTAGGCGTCCAGGTTTTTGCCGGTCATGGCCGTCACTGCCTTGATGTGGCCCAGGTTTTCCGCCACCAGGATGATGGCCACCGGCGCGATCAGCAGCATGGCGCCCGCCTCGAACACCGGCGCCGTGAAGCCCGGCAGGCCGACCCAGGCCGCATTGGCGATGCCCGAGAGGTCCATAGGCTTGCCCAGCCCCAGGCCGTTGGTCAGCACGGCGTAGATCACGCTGGCGACGATCAGCCCGACCAGGATCAGCAGGCGCTGCACCATGCCGCGCGTCATTACCGCCACCAGGGCCACGCTGACAAAGGTCACCAGCTGCATCCACGCATCAAAGTTGCCGGCGGCCATGTTCTTGACCGGAATGCCGGCCAGGTTCAGGCCGATCACCGCCACCACCGCGCCCGTGACCACGGGCGGCATGAAGCGCTCTATCCAGCCCGTGCCTATGGACTGCACCACCACGCCGATCAGCGTGTACAGCGCGCCGCAGGCGATGATGCCGCCCAGCGCCACGCCCAGGTTGGCGTTGGGACCCTTGCCGGCATAGGCCGTGGCGGCGATCACCACGCCGATAAAGGCAAAGCTGGAGCCCAGGTAGCTGGGCACCTTGCCGCCGGTGACGATGAAGAAAATCAGCGTGCCGATGCCGCTCATGAGGATGGCGATGTTGGGATCGAAACCCATCAGGATGGGCGCCAGCACCGTGGCGCCGAACATCGCGATCACGTGCTGCACGCCCATCACCGCGGTCTGCGGCCAGGGCAGGCGTTCGTCGGGGCCAATGACGCCGCCCTGTTGCAGGATCGCGCTGCTTTTTTCGGTCCAGTCCAGCATTCCCATCATGTCTCCTCGTTATAAAAGTGAGGCAATGCTAGGGGGAATGCGCGTCTCGCACAAGAGCGGGTGTTCGCGACGGGCGGCTTTTCGGTGGGACCGTTCAACCCGGGTATGAAACMGTGTACAACCGTTAGCCCAACAGGTTGCGCCAGCGACTCTCAGGGCACTTTGGCCGCCAGATCCAGCAGAAAGCTTCGCACCAGTGGTGGTGCAGGTGAACGCCGCCGAATAGCCGTAAATCGGGACACCAGTGACATGCGCCCCGGCAAGAGTTCCACCAGGTCACCCCGTTCCACCCAGTGCGCTGCGTAATGCGCAGGCAAAAAACCAATACACCCTGCCGAAAGGATGAGGATGGCTTGTGCCTCCACATTGTCAACAGTGAATGCAGCGGCTTCCACCTTTAGCAAATCGAGGTCTTTACGCCTGAGGTATCCACGGGCTACGACGCGTTCGCTGCGGATACGCAGCATCAAGCTCTTGACAGAAACAGATTCGCCATCAAGAACCGCATGGCCGGCACTGCAGTAAAGGCCGTGCGGTTCGTCATACAAGGGTGTTCCGGTCAAGCCTGCCACCTGGAATGGAAAATGGCCAATGGCCAGATGCAGGCGGCCACTCAATACCCGCTGTTCAAGTTCGCTCGGGGATCCCACATAGACATGCACACCAACATCTTTGCCGCGTGCCAGGAACCGCTGCATTGCGAGTTTCAACGGAGAGGTGGTGTCAGTCACCGTGTTATCAATAAGCCCTAGATTCAAGGTGCCGGTGAGGGTCTTTTTGAGCTGATCGGCTTCCAGTCGAAAAATATCGATTGCTCCAAGCAATCGTTGCGACGCATCATGGATGGCACGCCCCTGATCGGTCAGGCGAAATCCACCCCTGCCACGCTCGCACAGTCTGGCGCCCAGGCGCACCTCCAGTTGGCTGATCTGCATGCTGATCGTCGATTGACCCACATTCAGCTCGGCCTGCGCGGCCGACAGTCCCCCGCAACGAACCACAGCGTCAAAGACGCGTAACAACCGTAGATCGACTTCGTGCAACTGCTTCATGGGTCCAGACCTTATTGGGTTTCGCAGCTATATGGAGCCCCAATTTAATGCAATGCACCAAATTGGAAACTTCAATGT
>NZ_JBFUBY010000338.1:0-3901 GCF_056405515.1 Polaromonas sp. P1_G2 | reverse complement strand
GGACGTGCTGGGCCGCGCCGGCCTGGCCGCGCCGATCACGCCCGTAGGTGCGCTGCCGGGTTCCGCGGGCGCCGTGGGCACCACGCGCGTCGGCGACGGTTCGGGCGGCGGCGGCGGCGGCGGCGGCTGCCCCGGCGGTGCGGGCGGCGCGGAGCTGGTCGACAGCAGCGGCACCAACAACACCCAGCAGGCCACAGGCGGTAGTTCATGCAGCGACACCTCCGTGGTGACGGGTTTGAGCGTGACTGCGGCGGGTGCGGCGGGCGGGGCTTCCGTCACCGGCACGGCGCCGGCCAGCGGAAATAACGGTAGCAACGGCACTGTCACCATCACGCCGCTCAATCCGACACGGCTGATCACCAAATCCCAGCCCAGCCCGGCACTGGCCGTGAGCAGGGACAGCGTGTACACGCTGACGGTGACGGCCTCCACCTCGACGCCATTTTTCACCGCCACGGTAGGGGACCAGTTGCCGGCCAACCTGACCTATGTCGGCTGGTCCGGCACCGGCTGGACCTGCCCGACAGCGACCGGCGGCACCGGAACCCTGGTGGCCTGTACCTACAGCAGCAGCACCGCGACCACCACGGCCACGCTGAACATCACGGTGAGGCCGACATCGACCGTTAGCGTGACCAACCGCGCCTCGGTAGGCTCCGTGGGCAATACCGCCCAGCCCGCGCCGTCCACCTGCACCGGAAACAACACGCCCGTGGGTTGCGCCACGCCGGTGACCAACATTCCCACCAATGCGATCCTGAACCTGGTCAAGTCGGCGCCCAGCCCGGCCTTGAAAGTCGGCAGCAACAGCGCCTACACCCTCACGCTCACCAACACGGGCACGACGGTGAGCACCACGGCCCGCATTACCGACCAGTTACCCGCCAACCTGACTTATGTCAGTGGCGTGGGCACGGGCTGGACCTGCTCCACGGCGCCTAGCGGCGGCGGCACGCTGGTGACCTGCGACTACACCGGCTCCATCGCCATCAGTGGGACGGCCGCCGTCGTCATCACGGTCACGCCCACCAGCACGGCCAGCGTGACCAACTATGCGGCGACGGACCGGACGGGCGGCACCAACACACCGACGCCCACCACCTGTACCGCGGCCAATACCCCGACGGTGGGTTGCGCCGCCCCGGTCACGAGTACGCCGACCATCGTCACCCTGGGTCTTGTCAAATCCGCGCCCAGCCCCGCGCTGCAGGTCGGCTTCAACAGCGCGTACACGCTGACGGCGACGAATAGCGGTACCGCCGCCAGCACCACCGCCCGCATCACCGACCAGTTGCCCGCCAACCTGACCTATGTCAGTGGCGTGGGCACGGGCTGGACTTGTTCGGCGGCCAGCGGATTGGTGACTTGCAACTACAGCGGAACCCTCGCCGCCGGCGGCGGAACGGCGGCCGTGGTCATCACGGTCACGCCGACCAGCACGGCCAGCGTGACCAATTTCGCATCGATAGACCCGACGGGTGGCACGGCTCCGCCCACACCCACCACCTGTACCGCCGCGAACACCCCCAGTGCCGGTTGCGCCGCGCCGGTGACGAGTACGCCGACCAGCATCATCCTGGGCCTGGTCAAGTCGGCCCCCAGCCCCGCACTGCAGGTTCTCAGCAACAGCGCCTACACCCTCACGGTGACCAACAGCGGCACGGCCGCCAGCACAACGGCGCGTGTCGTGGACCAGTTGCCCTCCACCCTGAGCTACGTCAGCGGCGTGGGAACGGGCTGGACCTGCAGCTCGGCGGCCAATGGCGGCGGCACGCTGGTGACCTGTAATTACAGCGGCAACATCGCCGCCGGCGGCGGAACGGCCGCGCTGGTCATCACAGTCACGTCAACGAGCAATGCGGCGGTGACCAACTACGCATCGGTGGATCCCACCGGCGGTACGGCGCCTCCGGTCCCCACCACCTGCACCGCGGCCAATGCCCCGAGCGCAGGCTGCGCGGCGCCTGTGAGCAGCACGGCGGGCCGGCTGATTGCCGGCAACGTGTACAGCGACCCGAACCACAACAGCAACCTGGACGCGGGTGAAGCCGGCATAGGCGGGGCCAGCGCCCTGTGGGTCAAACTGGTGCCGCTGTCAGCCAGCGTGTGCACGGGCCCGGCCACTGCGGCCGCGTCGGTCAACCTCACCACCGGCGCCTACAGCCTGCCCAGCGTGGCGGAAGGCAGCTACTGCCTGATCCTGGATGGCAACAGCACCCTGAGCGACATCACGGCCGCCTACCCGGCCGGTTGGATCGGCACCCAGAACCCGAATGGTGTGATCCAGCTTGCGGTAGGCGCCGCGCCGCCCTCGCCGCAGAACTTCGGCCTGTACAACGGCAGCACGCTCAGCGGCAATGTATTCGCCGACAGCGGCGCCGGCGGCGGCACGGCCAACAACGGCGTGAAAGCCGGCACCGAGCCGGGCCTGGCCGGCGTCACCGTCAACGCCATGCAGGGCGCGACCACGGTGGACAGTGAACCCACGGCCAGCGACGGCAGTTTCACTCTGTGGATTCCCGGCGCCACCACCGGCACCGTGGTCCTCACGCCCGTGCTGCCGGCCGGCTACACCGCCACCGGCGGCTCGGCCGGCACCACCGGCGGCACGTACACCCGCCCCAGCGTGAGCTACACCGCCGGCTCCGGCCTGGCCCGSACCGGCATCAGCTTCGGCATGGTGGCGCCCAACACCCTGAGCCCCAACGGCGCGCAGACGGCCCAGCCCGGCACCGTGGTGTTCTACGCCCATACCTATAAAGCGGGCACCGGCGGATCGGTCACGTTCTCGATCGCCAACACCGCCACGCCGGCCAGCCCGGTCTGGAACCAGGTGCTGTACCAGGACAGCAACTGCAACGCTGCGCTGGAGGCCAGTGAGACGCAGGTCACGACGGCCATCACCGTCACCGCCGGGCAGACCGTCTGCCTGATCGTCAAACAGTTCGTGCCTGCGGGTTCCAGTCAGGGCGCGCAGAACAGCATCACGCTGAGCGCCGCCTTCACTTACACCAGCTCGGCCCCGGCACTGGGCGTCAGCACGCTGTCGGCCACCGACATCACCACGGTGGGCCAGGCCGGCGATCTGTCGCTGTCCAAGCTGGTGAGCAACATCACCCAGGCCATTCCGGCGGCCACCAGCGTGAACGCCAACCCCGGCGACACGCTGCAGTACACCTTGACGGCGACCAACAACGGCACGCAGCCGCTGTCCACGCTGTTCGTGAACGATTCCACCGCGGCTTTCACGGGATTTGTCTCCGCGGCCTGCCCGGGCTCGCTGCCCACCGGCATCACGGGCTGCACGGTGACGACGCAGCCGGCGGTCAATGCGCAAGGGGCGTTGAAGTGGACCTTTACCGGGTCGCTGGCGTCGGGGGGGCAGTTGGTGGTGACTTACCGGGTCAAGGTGGATCAGTAGGCCGGTTCTTGCTCCGGCTGGTGCGCTCTCTGCTGAGTTCTGCTGGCCGGGGGTAGCCCGGCGGCTACTCACTTTTCTTTTGCTTCGCCAAAAGAAAAGTAAGCAAAAGAAAAGGCGACCCTGGTTGCTGCGTCCCTTCGCTKCGCTACGGGCAACCTGCGGTGCTCGGTCCAGRCGGGGTCTCGCTAAACTCGCCTTCGGCTCAAACAACGCGATCCCTGATCCGCCTGAACCTSCGCTCCTCGGCGCATCCACAAGGGGTGGGGAAGGAATACCAATACCGAACACCTGAAGAAACAAGGACTCGCCACGGCGAGTCCTTGTTKGTATTTATCTTCTTTGTCTTTCTGTCTTTGTCCCCGCTCCCGATTGCCCCGTCCTGGCTGGGCCGAGGAGCGCAGACGTAGGCGGATCAGGGATCGCGCTTGTCTGAGCGAAGCGAGTTTGCGCGAGACCCCGCCGTAGTCGAGCACCGCAGGT
>NZ_JBFUBY010000337.1:0-3904 GCF_056405515.1 Polaromonas sp. P1_G2 | reverse complement strand
GGGCTGGAGCTTGAAAAGGCTCTGGCCCTTTTTTCATGGCCCTTTCCGCAGCGCTCACAGCCCGCCGGCTTGGTGAGAGTCCTGCCGAAAGCGCCTTCGCTGTTTTGTATTTCGAACAAGAGAACGTATGACCCAACCTGATGCCCTCCAAGAACTGGTCAGCAGCGCCCAGGCCAGCTTTGCGCAGGCCCACACGCCCGCCGACCTGGAAAACGCCAAGGCGCAGTTCCTGGGCAAGGCCGGCCGCGTGACCGAGTTGATGAAGGGCATGGCGGCCCTCAGCGTCGARGAGAAAAAATCCCGCGGCGCCGCCATCAACCTGGCCAAGCAGGCCATCGAAGCCGCGCTGAACGAACGCCGCCAGGCACTGGCCGACGCCGAACTGCAAAAGCAGCTCAAAGCTGAAGCGCTCGACGTGAGCCTGCCGGGCCGCCAGCGCGTGCAGGGTGGCCTGCATCCCGTGTCGCTGACACTGGAGCGCATCGAAGGCATATTCGGCTCCATGGGCTTCGACGTGGCCCAGGGCCCCGAGATCGAAACCGACTGGTTCAATTTCACCGCGCTCAACACGCCGGAAGACCATCCGGCGCGGTCGATGCACGACACCTTTTACGTCGAGGGCGGCACCGAATCCGCGCCCAATCTGCTGCGCACCCACACCAGCCCCATGCAGATCCGCCATGCGGTCCAGCATGTCAAGAAGCACCGCGCGCTGATCGATGCCGGCGGCCGCATGCCCGAAATTCGCGTCATCGCGCCGGGCCGCACCTACCGTGTCGACAGCGACGCCACTCACTCACCCATGTTTCACCAGTGCGAAGGCCTGTGGATAGGTGAGAACGTGAGCTTCAAGGACCTCAAATTCGTCTTCACCGATTTCTGCCGCACCTTCTTTGAAAGCGACGACCTGGTGCTGCGCTTTCGGCCCAGCTTTTTCCCTTTCACCGAGCCCAGCGCCGAGATCGACATCCAGTTCCAGACCGGCCCGCTCGCCGGCCGCTGGCTGGAAGTGGCCGGCTCGGGCCAGGTGCACCCGAACGTGGTGCGCAACATGGGATTGGATCCCGAGAAGTACATCGGCTTTGCTTTCGGCATGGGGCCCGACCGCCTGACCATGCTGCGCTACGGCGTCAACGACCTGCGCCTGTTCTTCGACGGCGATATCCGTTTTCTCTCGCAGTTCCAGTCATAAGCCATAAGAACAAAAACAAAAACAAGGTCTCACCATGCAATTCCCAGAATCCTGGTTGCGCGAATTCTGCAATCCGCCGCTCGATACCCAGCAACTCGCCGACACCCTCACCATGGCCGGCCTGGAGGTCGAAGAGCTCAAGCCTGTGGCGCCGCCTTTCACCAAGATCGTCGTCGGTGAAATCAAGGAGGCCGTCCAGCACCCTGATGCAGACCGCCTGCGCGTCTGCCAGGTCGACGTGGGGCAGAGCAGCCTGCTCAACATCGTCTGCGGCGCGCCCAATGCCCGCGTCGGCATCAAGGTGCCTTGCGCCCTGGTGGGTGCCGAGCTGCCGCCCGGCGAAGACGGCAAACCCTTCCTGATCAAGGTCGGCAAGCTGCGCGGCGTGGAAAGCCAGGGCATGCTGTGCTCTGCGCGCGAACTCAAACTCTCCGAAGACCACGGCGGCCTGCTTGAACTGGCCGCCGATGCGCCGCTGGGCCAGGACATCCGCGAGCACCTTCGGCTCGATGACACCCTGTTCACCCTCAAGCTCACGCCCAACCTCGCGCATTGCCTGAGCGTCTATGGGGTCGCGCGCGAAGTCGCCGCGCTTACGGGTGCTCCACTGAATACGCCGTCGTTTCCTGCAGTAGCCACTGTCGATGCCACCAAGGTGCCGGTCAAGATTAGCGCCCCCGACCTGTGCGGCCGCTTTTCCGGCCGCGTGGTGCGCAACGTCAATACCAAAGCCGCCACGCCGCAATGGATGGTGGACCGCCTGGCCCGCTGTGGCCAGCGCAGCGTGACCGCGCTCGTGGACATCTCCAACTACGTGATGTTCGAGCTGGGCCGCCCTTCGCACATCTTTGACCTCGACAAAATCCACGGCGGGCTCGACGTCCGCTGGGGCAAGCCTGGCGAGACGCTCAAGCTGCTGAACGGCAATACCGTGACGGTCGATGAAAAGGTCGGTGTCATCGCCGACGACGCACAAGTCGAATCGCTGGCCGGCATCATGGGCGGCGACGCAACTTCCGTATCTGACGACACGAAACACGTCTACGTCGAAGCCGCTTTCTGGTGGCCCAAGGCGATTGCCGGCCGCTCGCGCCGCTACAACTTCTCGACCGACGCGGGCCATCGTTTCGAACGCGGCGTTGATCCCGGGCAGACCGTCGAGCACATCGAGCGCATCACCCAGCTGATCATCGACATCTGCGGCACGCCGGAAACCGTGTGCGGCCCCATGGACGACCAGCAGGCCAATGTGCCCAAGGCGGCGCCTGTCACCCTGCGCGTCGCGCGGGCCTCCAAGGTGATCGGTATGCCGCTCACGCAGGCGCAATGCCTGGACGCGCTCCAGCGCCTGGGTTTGCCGGTGGCGCAAGGGGAGGGCACGCTGACCGTGACGCCTCCGAGCTACCGCTTCGATCTGCAGATCGAGGAAGACCTCATCGAAGAAGTGGTGCGTATGGTGGGCTACAACCATTTGCCCGACACGCCGCCGCTGGCGCCCATTACGGCGCGGCTGCGCCCCGAAGCCGAGCGCAGCCCCTTTGCCGTGCGCCGCGCTTTGGCTTCGCTGGGCTACCAGGAAACCATCAATTTCAGCTTTGTGGAAGAGCGCTGGGAGCATGAACTCGCCGGCAACCCGAACCCCATCAAGCTGCTCAACCCGATTGCCAGCCAGATGAGCGTCATGCGCAGCTCGCTGCTGGGCTCGTTGCTGCAGGTGCTCAAGTTCAACCTGGATCGCAAGGCGCCCCGCGTCAACGTGTTCGAGCTGGGCCGCGTCTTCTTGCGTGATGCCCAGGTACAGAACACCGACACCACGGTAGCCGGCTTCAGCCAGCCCATGCGCGTAGCCGGCCTAGCCTATGGGCCGCRGACTGCGCTGAACTGGAGCCAAACTGACAAAGTGGTGGATTTCTTCGACATCAAGGGTGATGTCGAAGCCCTGCTCGCGCCGCTGCAGGCGGTCTTTGCGCCCGCCGCGCATCCTGCCATGCACCCCGGCCGCTGTGCCAGCGTCTCCGTGGCGGGCAAGCGGATCGGGTTCGTCGGTGAACTGCATCCACAGTGGCGGCAGGGCTATGACCTGGCCCAGGCGCCGCTGTTGTTCGAACTGGAACTCGACGCGGTCTTGCAGCGCCAGGTGCCCGAATTCAAGCAGGTCAGCAAGCTGCAACCCGTGGAGCGCGACATCGCCGTCATCGTGGCCGAGGGTGTCACGCACGCCGCGCTCATGGGGGCTATCCACGGCGCCGCCACGCAAGGCCTGCTCAAGGGAGCGACCCTGTTCGACGTCTACCGGCCGCAACAGGCAAGCGCCAGCATGCAAATGGGCGAAAAAAGCCTGGCCGTGCGCTTGGTGCTTTCGAGTGACACCGCTACACTGACCGACGAGGAAATTGAGGCGGCTGTTCAGGCGGTTCTCGCGAATCTGCAGGGCCAGCTCGGGGCACGTTTGCGTGCCTGAGGCTTCCACGAAATCTTCCAAAAATAAAAACGCCAGGAGCACTGCCGCATGGATTTTTCTGTAGAAAGCCTGGAAACCCCGGCGCTGACCAAGGCCCACCTCGCCGAATTGCTGTTTGAGCAGATCGGGCTCAATAAACGCGAATCGAAGGACATGATCGACGCGTTTTTCGACCTCATTTCAGACAGCCTGGTGGACGGCAATGACGTGAAAATTTCCGGTTTCGGCAATTTCCAGATCCGCACCAAGGC
>NZ_JBFUBY010000336.1:0-4223 GCF_056405515.1 Polaromonas sp. P1_G2 | reverse complement strand
GCCCGGGGCGGAGTACTTGCAGGCGTTGGTCAACAGGTTGCTGGTGATGTGGCGTATCAGCCGCTCGTCGAGCATGACCAGCTGCGAAAAAGCGTCGTGGCCGACCGGCGCCTCGAACTCGATGGCATGCTGGCCGGCGTCGCTGGTGTGCACCTCGGTCACGAGCTTGCGGCACAGCGCCGCGATGTCCACCGGCCGCAGGTTGAGCCTGAGCTTGCCTGCGTCGGCCTGGCCGACGGTCAGCATGTCTTCGGTCCAGACCGAGCCGTCCTCGGGCCGGCTGCGGTCCAGCGCCGAGCCGTCCAGCTGCACCCAGATCAGTTCGCCGTTCTTTCTGCGCATGCGGGCTTCGGCCGAGAACAGGCCGGTTTGCGTGATCTGCGCGTAGGCCAGCGCACCCAGGCGCTCGAACTCTTCGTCGTCGGGATAGTGCACCCGGGTTTCCTGGCCCAGCAGCTCGGCCGGGCTGTAGCCCAGCATGGCGGCCAGCGTGCGGTTCAGCCACTGGTGGCGCCGCGCCTTCAGGAAGGTCACGCCGACGGCGGTGGTCTCGAGGATGGCCTCGCGCTGCACCAGCGCGCTCTTGAGCTCCTGGTCGAGCCGGCGGCGTTCGCTGATGTCGGACATGAGCACCAGCAGAGCGGGCTCGCCGTCCCATTCGATGCGCGTGCCGTAGATGCTGGCCCAGCCGGTGCGCAGCGAAGGCGCCATGGCCTCGCGCGGCGGCGTGATGAACCGGGCCTCATAGGCGCTGACCATGGTGCCCGACTGCATGAGTTCGCGGCGCTGCTGCACGATGGGGCGGTCGTCGGGATGTATCAGGTGCAGCGAAGGCAGGCCGATGAGCGCGCAGCCGAACAGCTCCTGCGCGCTGGCATTGGCAAAACGGACGATGCCTTTTTGCACCACGAGGATGGTGTCGTTGACGTTTTCCACGACCGCCCGGTAGCGCTCGGCGGCGGACTGGGTCAGGGCCTCCAGCCTTTTGCGTTCGGTGACGTCCTTCAGGAAAAACAGGTCCGCGGGTGCACCCTCCCAGTCCACCAGCACGCCATTGATTTCCACCCAGGAAACCGTACCGTCGTCGCGCTGGAATCGCGCTTCAAAGGCCGGGACGACATTGCCGGCGGCGCGCAACTGGTGCTTGCCGGAAACAAACTCGCGATCGTCCGGATGGATGAACTCGATCATGAGGCGGTCGGCCATGGTGCCGGCCTGCGTGCCCAGCAAGGCCAGGCAGGGCGGATTGGCGAAGCGGAGCAGCCCGCCCTGGCCCACGCAGATGTTTTCGGTCGCCAGGTCGACCATGGTCTGGTAGCGCGCCAGCGAGGCGCCCAGCTCTCGCGTGCGCAGCGCGACCTGCCGCGCGATTTCGGCTTCCATGGATTCCTCGTCCGCCGGGGCCGCGTAGTCCGCGCGCGGCCCGCCGCCGGGTGTGTCGGGCAGGGCAGGGGAGGTCGGATGTGCCTGAGCGGGCATGAGGGTCGTAAAACGCCGGTGAAAAGTCAGTCAGGAGGGTGGGGCTGTGGACGCGGGACAGGTGACAGGCAACCTTGCCACAACTCATCGCGGCGGTAAAGACAGGAAAACATGCGCGCGCGGCGCTGCAAACCAGCTAGCCTCGGCGCCGCAAGGCGCTTGCCTCGTGCGCTTCAGCCGCCGTGTTCCAGCGTGAAGCCCGCGTTGCGGTCCTGGCCCAGCAGCGCCACCATTTGCGGCAGGGCGGCTTGCAGCTCCGCTTTGAGCGTGTGGGGCGGGTTGATGACGAACATGCCGCTTGCGGGAAGTCCCGGGCGAATCACTTCTCCGCTCGTATCTGTCGTTAACTTGCTTGATTTCACCGTTAAAGCCGCATTCAGCCAGCTGCGGCTGCTTTTGACGGCCAGGGTTTTGAGTTTTCGCGGCAAATCGTGCGCTTCGGGCCGCGGAATGATGGGGTACCAGACCACATAGGTGCCGGTGGCGAATCGCTTGAGGGCATCGGCCATGCAGGTGGCCACGCGACCGTAGTCGCTCTTCATTTCGTAGCTGGGATCGCAGAGCACCATGGCCCGGCGGGCCGGCGGCGGCAAAAAGGTTTTGAGCGCTTCAAAGCCGTCTTCACGGGCAACGGCCACCTGGCGGCCCACGCCCAGCTGCTCGATGTTGCCGGAAAGCGACTTGAAATCGGTGGGGTGCAGTTCGAACAGCTTGAGCTTGTCGCGCCCGCTCAGGAATTGCTGCTCGATGAAGGGGGAGCCCGGGTAAATCTTGAGGTGGGCGAGGTCGCCGGTTTCGGCGAACTGCGGGTTCAGGCCGCGCAGCAGGTCAATATAGTCCTGCAGCGCAGGCGCCCAAGTCGGGGCGGCGGCGGGTTTGCCTGCGCCGGCTGCTGCGGTTTTGGTAGCAGTAGGCGCTTTTTTCGCGGGGGTTGTAACCGCTTTGGGCTCGGACAGCAGGCGGAAAATGCCCTCCTGGGCCTCGCCGCTGGTTTCGGTGTAATCACCGTCCAGCCGGTACAGGCCCGCGCCCGCGTGCGTGTCGATCACGGTCAGCGCCGTGTCTTTCTGGGTCAGGTACTTCATCAACGCGATCAGCGTGGTGTGCTTGAGCACGTCGGCGTGGTTGCCTGCGTGGAAGGCGTGGCGATAGGAAAACATGGGCCTATCCTACCTTCTTGCCGGGGGGGAATGCCTTAAAAGCGGCCGAATATTGACGCAAGTCCTTGATTTTTCATATAATCGTGGGCTCTGCAGCGCCTTGTGGTTCCGCGGCAGAGGCTAAACAATACTGCCTAAGAGGTTCTCATCAGAAGAACACCGACCGCAGAAAAGAACCCGACAAACCATTTTTTCGAAAGAAAACTCATGAAAACGTTCAGCGCAAAACCCGCTGACGTGACGCACGAGTGGTTTGTGATTGACGCGACCGACAAGGTCCTCGGACGAGTAGCCAGCGAAGTTGCTCTCCGTTTGCGCGGCAAACACAAGGCCATTTATACGCCTCACGTCGATACCGGTGACTTCATCGTCATCATCAACGCAGCCCAGCTGCGCGTCACCGGCGCCAAGTCGACCGACAAGATCTACTATCGCCATTCCGGATATCCAGGCGGCATCACTGCCACCAACTTCCGCGACATGCAAGCCAAGCACCCCGGCCGCGCTTTGGAAAAAGCCGTCAAGGGCATGCTGCCCAAGGGCCCGCTCGGCTACGCCATGATCAAGAAACTCAAGGTGTACGGTGGTGCAGAGCACCCGCATACCGCCCAACAGCCCAAAGTGCTGGACATCTAAGGAGCTATTGATGATTGGTGAATGGAACAATGGCACCGGCCGTCGCAAATCCAGCGTCGCCCGTGTGTTTATCAAAAAAGGCACCGGCAAGATCACGATCAATGATCGTGACATCCAGGTGTTCTTCGGTCGTGAAACCTCGATCATGATCTGCCGCCAACCCCTGTTTCTGACGAACCACGTCGAGACGTTTGACATCATGGTCAACGTCCACGGCGGCGGCGAGTCCGGCCAGGCCGGCGCAGTGCGCCACGGTATCACCCGCGCGCTGATCGATTACGACGCAACGCTGAAGCCGGCCCTGAGCCAGGCCGGCTTTGTGACCCGCGATGCACGTGAAGTCGAACGTAAAAAAGTCGGTTTCCGTTCTGCTCGCCGTCGCAAGCAGTTCAGCAAGCGCTAAATCCGCTTCGCTCCCAAAAAAGCCGCCTGGTGCAAGCCTGGCGGCTTTTTTCATGGGCCATCCGTCCGGCAAACCCGGATGCAAACCCTTACTGTGGCTTTACCGGTATTGTGGGGATTAATACCCTTTCTGGGCCTCGTCTGAGTGCACAATGCACGCTCCCCGAACCGAAAACAGCAGGGCCCTTTTTTGAAATTTCGCCTGTTTCGCCGTCGCCTGACCATCAGTTCCCCGCGCATGTCGGTGCGCAGCTCGCTCCCTTGGCCCTTGCGCTGGATCGCCGGCGCCCTGATGCTCGGCTTTTCCGGCGCCATCGCCTTGTGGGCCTTCGAATTCGGCAAGGGCATCACCGGCACAGACACGGGCAGCAAGGAAGAACTGGTGCTGCTGCGGCAGGAATTGGCCAGCCTGCGCTCGGATCGCGACAAGGCGCAGTCCATCGCCAACACCTCAGGCAGCCTGTTGACCGCCGAAAAAGCCGCCCAGGAAAAAATGATGAGCCAGATCCGGCAGCTGGAAGCGGACAACCGAAGCCAACCGAAGCC
>NZ_JBFUBY010000335.1:0-4023 GCF_056405515.1 Polaromonas sp. P1_G2 | reverse complement strand
GCGTGGAAGCTGGCAAGGCCAGCAAGGGAGGGAGCGGCTCATGACAAGCCGCGATATGAATATAGCTTCTCAGTTCTTCGGGCCTTGTAGGAGAATGCCGAAAATGCATCCCTTGATGGTCTCCAATCCCAACTCGGTAGTCGATGAACTGATAGACCGCATCGCGGCCATCGTGATGCGAACCTATGAGGTGGAGCAGTTGCTGCCGGGGGGGAGCCAGGAACGGCTTTCGCTGGCGGCCCATGAACTCATCAGCGCGATCTCGACGGACACCGGGCGGATCGATTTTTCCTGCGAACTGACGCTGGAAGCCACGGAGCGCCGCAGCTCTTTTCTGGTCAAGGTGCAAGGCCAGGCCGCGTATGAAAGTCCGGTCTGGCGCGTCAACGAGATCTATGAGGTGGTGGTGGATCCGCTGGACCGGGGCCCGACCGGGTTCGGCTCCCTGCAATAAGGACACGGGCACGCCGCGAACTGCCGGTTTGTGCTCTCAATAGGTCTTAAGTACCAGCTTTCTCCCTGCCTTCTCCCTATTGTGTGTATCAGATGGGCCAATGAAGATGTTTTCCTACACGGCTTGCCGGGGCTCGAGGTCTAAAGTGGCTGTATAGGCACTGGCGTCCTCGCAACGGCGAGGTGAACCGGAGCCACCAAGGAGGAAAAATGCTCGCACTGCTTAAAGTGAAGCTCCAGCCATCGGGTGAATACATCCTCAAGGAAGCGGGTCAGGACATGACCTTTAACCAGACCATAGGCCCCGTCTCGGACGCGGGCCAGTTCTACAAGCGCGTCGCATCGCGTATCGCAGAGCTGTCGCGCGCCGGCATGCAGATCAAATACATAGACCATTCAGAAGAGGATTCGGGGCCCGGGGCGCTCTGAGTCCTTGCCGGCCCGGCCTTGTCTAGGCCAGGACGAAATGCAGCAGCCTGATGGGATGCAGTTGCTCTTCGCTGAAGTTGGCCTTGTCCATGGCGGCTTTTTCGAGGTCTTCGCGCCCCAGTTCCACCAGAACCACCTCGTTGTCATGGGTGCGCAGGTAAATGCGCAGCGTGATGTCCTTGCCTGACAGGAGCATCGGATTTCCGCGGTTTCAAGACCTGCGGGACCGGCTGCGGCCGGGCGCGACCGGCATGGTCACGGCCAGCTTGCGGGTTTGCCGGAAAGCCAGGGCGCGCGCCTCGGGGTCCTGGTAGCGCGAGGGCCACAGGGTCTCGGGCGTGGTGTCCAGCGCTGCGGCCACCATCTGCTCGGCCGCCAGCCAGGGACTGACGAGCACGCGCTGGATATGGCTGTAGCCGTATGCCTGGGCGACTTTACGAAGGCTGGTGCCCCGCTTGCGCAAGGCAGCAATGACGTCGGCGGGGTGCATATCTTCCTGTGAGGTTGTTGCTTTATTTGTGCTCATGTCCACTATTCTGAGCTTGAAAGCACTGAAGTCAAGCCTGTTTATGCCCATGATTATGAGTGTTGCTTATATTTCTATGCAAATTTCGCACAGCGCCGGGATTCCYGTTTGCGCTTCTGTGTTCATTGACACAAAATAGTGTTCATGAGCACAAAAGAGACGGCCCCGACCGTACAGGACCCCCACCAGCCGTATCCGTTCGCTTCGGTATCGCCCGTCAAGGCCGACGAGCCGGTGGCCTGGTACCGCTACCACGCCGCGGCGGCTGCGGACAAGGCCGAGGTGAAAACCGTGCGGACCGAGGCGCGGACGGTGTTCATGCAGCAGTTCGGCCAGCGCTGCCGGGCCGCGCGCGGTGCGCGCGAGATCAACGATGTGGCCGCGGCGGTGGGCGTGCACCGAAACACCATCTGGAACGTGGAACGCGGCGACAGCCTGCCGGACGCGTTCGAGCTCGAGGTGCTGGCCCGCGAATACAACACCACGCCGACGCAGTTGCTGGGCGGTGAGGGGCAGGACGCACCCCCCTCCACTGCGGTGCCGCACGGCGTGCGCGCGGTGCAGGCCGACGAATTGATCTACGTGCCGCTCTTCGACCTGCGCGAACAGGCTGAGGGCGCTGCCTTCACCGACGCCGACTCGGTGCTGGCCATGCGGCCCTTCGACGCGCAGTTCATCCGCTACGACCTGGGCATCGCGCACGACGACCTGGCGATGTTCGGCGTGGTGGGCACGGCCAYGGAGCCGTGGCTGCATGCCAAGGATGCGGTGCTGGCCGACCTGCGCGACCGCGACGCGCTGACCGAAGGTGTGCACCTGATACGCCTGGACGGCGCGCTGCTGATGAAAAAACTGCAGCGCCTGCCGGGAAAAATCCTGCGGGTCAGCAGCTACAACCCGACCTACGAGCCGTTCGACATCCAGGGCCACGAGTCGGCCGACCGCGACTTCGCGGTGCTGGGCCGGGTGCGCTGGGCCGGCGTGACCTTCAACTGATTCTCTCTGCGTGGAGGAGGGCGGCGCGCCGCGCGCGCTGTTGCGTCTTTGCCGCGCCGTGCGCCGGCAGGCGCGGGCAGCGGGCGGAGCCGGCCGACAGGCCCTAAACTCGGCCCATGGACTCCCCCTCAACGACACGGCCGGCCCGTAGCGTCGCCGACCTCTCGCGCGAGGAGTGGGTGGAGATGCGGCTGATCCACATCCTCATGCGCTATGCGCGGCCGGCGCTGCATTCGGCGCTGGTGTTGATCGTGGTCATGGTGGCTGTTCTCTACCACCATGTGGACACGCTGGCCCTGGGCCTCTGGGCGGCGGCGGCGGTGGCCGTGACCGTGGTCCGCTACGGCGTCGTCGGCATCTACCACCGCAGCCTGGCGGGCGTCAGCGGCCCGCGCCTGCATGCCTTCATGGCGCGCTACGGCTGGACCTGGTCGGCCAGCGCCCTGGTCTGGGGCGCGTCCATGTTCGTCTATTTCCTGCGCGCGCCGGTGTACGACCAGTTCCTGTGCATGGTGGTGCTGGTGGGCATGGCCGGCTTCGCGGTGGGCACGTTTTCGTCCTGGCTGCCGTGCTTCAGGGGTTATGTGAACGGCCTGGGTATCTCGGTCGTGGCCGCGCTGTTCTACGAACTCGTCGTGGAGCGCGGGCTGCCCTCCACCTTCAACACCTACGGCATGCTGGCGCTGGTGCTGATCTACTGGGCCGTGATCCGCATCTCGGGCCAGCGCTTTCACGAGGTGCAGCGCGTCAACCTCGAACTGCAGTACGACAACTCCTCCCTGATCAAGTCGCTGACCGAGCAGAGCCGGGCGGCCCTGGAGGCCGTGGAAATCAAGAACCGCTTCATCGCCAGCGCCGCCCACGACCTGCGCCAGCCCGTGCATGCGCTGGACCTGTACGCCGGCTGGCTGGCCGCGGAGCCCGAATTCGTCGAGCAGATCACGCCCAAGATCGTGCGCTCCACCAAGGCCGTCACGGACCTGTTCAATTCCCTGTTCGACCTGGCCGGGCTGGAAACCGATCCGCTCAGGGTCAACCTGCAGGAGGTGGAACTGGCGGGGCTGCTGCAGGACCTGGAGGCGCAGTACGCGCCTTTTGCSCGCGAGCGCGGCCTGCGCCTCAGGATACGCGCGGCGCCGGGCAAGGTCAGGTCGGACCCGGTGCTGCTGCAGCGGCTGGTCGGCAACCTGCTGTCCAACGCGCTGCGCAACACGCACCGCGGCGGTGTGCTGATGGCGGTGCGCCGGCGGGGCGGTGTGCCGCGCATCGAGATCTGGGACACCGGCGTGGGCATCGCCGCGGAGCACCAGCAAGCGATCTTCCAGGAGTTCTACCGGATTCCTTTGCAGGGCACCGAAGAGGGTTTTGGGTTGGGGCTGGCGATTGTTTCGCGGCTTAGCGAAGCGCTGGGCCATCCTGTGGGGTTGGCGTCCCGGGCTGGGAGGGGGAGTGTTTTTTGGGTTGAGCTACGGAGCTAGCGGGGTCTTGCGCCGGCGGGGTGCTTCCTCTGTGCTCTCTTCTTAGTTCTGCTGGCCGGGGGTTGCCCGGCAGCAAGTAACTTTCTTTTGCTTCGCCAAAAGAAAGTCACCAAAGAAAAGGCGACCCGCAGTCTGGGTCCC
>NZ_JBFUBY010000334.1:0-4035 GCF_056405515.1 Polaromonas sp. P1_G2 | reverse complement strand
CGCTGCCGGTGTTGCGCCCGTCGATCAGGATGCCGTTGCGCACGTCGTGGATGTTGTTGTTGGCGATGGTGAAGCCGGTCACGCCGTTGGCGACGGCGACGCCGCGGCTGATATTGGAGCCCCAGGCGTAGTTGAGGTAAGGCAGGTTGACCGGACCGGCGATCTCCAGGCCGGTCACGGTCACGTTGTTGGCGCTGATGCTGACGCCGTTGACCTGCGCCGCGTCGGGCACCACGATCTTCGCGCCCGACAGGCCGGTCAGCGTGAGGTTGGCCTTGTTGAGCGTCACCTGTTCGGCATAGCTCCCCGCGTGCACGTCCACGGCCGCCCCGTTACCGGTCGTGCCGGCTTTGGCGATGTTCACCGCATCCTGGATTCGCGCGCCGCCGTAGACGTCAATATGGTTGGAGTTTCCGCTGACGCTGGGCGCCTGCAGGGCCGACTTGAGCACCACAGCATTACCGTTCACGACAATCGCATTGCTGGCCCGCTGCACGCCCTCGAGGTTGATCACGCCCGACAGCAGGTTGGCCGCGTCGCCGACACCCAGCCATAGAGTGGTGCCGTCCAGGCTGGCGCCGGCCGCATTGGACACGCTGCTCCCGGTCGCGCCGGCGGCGATGGCGAATTCATAGAGACCGTTATTGAGCGAGACCGTGGCGGCCGTGGCGCCGGCCAGCGCGATGGTGCCGCCGGTGGCACTGATGCTGCCCTGGTTGGTGACCGAAGGCGCGACCAGCGCCACCAGCCCGGCGCCCCGCGCGGTGATGCCACCCTCGTTGACGATGCTGCCGGTGGCGCCCGTGATCTGCGCGCCGCCGGTGCTCATGAAGTAGGTCGCGTCAATGGTGCCCGTGGTGGCGATCAGCGAGCCCACGTTCACCACGGCGTTCGGCCCAAACATCACGCCGTTGGGATTCATCAGCATCACCGTGCCGGTAGCCGACAGGCCGCCCAGGATTTGCGAGGCGTTGGTGTCGCCGGTGATGCGGTTCAGGATGGCCGACGCGGCATTGGGTTGCGTGATCTGCACCGCCTTGCCGAAGTCGATGTTGAAGGTCCCCCAGTCCATCACGGCCCGGGGGCTGGTCTGGGTGATGGTCATCTGGTTGCCGGTCACCGAGCCCGAAGCTGCGCCGGAAAACACCGTGCCGTTTTGCGGCAGGCCCGCCACACCGACGATGTCGACGGTCCAGCCGGGCGGCGCGAACAGCAACGCCGCTGCCGCGGGAAGCGTTTTCAGCGCAAAAGACGGCCGGCGGCGGGACGGAGGACGCAGGCCTTGCGGATGGAACTTGACTTGCATGGAATCACCTCTTGAGAACAAAGACGGCAAAGAACRATCAGGACCGATTCAGCGAACACACATCAAAACCGTGCCAGCAGCGAACCCATCAGCCGCGGGTTCTTGCCGCCGGTCTGGTAGCTCGCGATGGATTTCGTCAGGGGCCAGGCCGCCTCGATCGCGGCCACCACATTTTTTTCAAGGAAAAGGCGCAGCCCCAGGCCGGCGGAAGCCAGGCTCTGGCTGTCCGGCGTGCCGGGCGTGACACTGCCAACCTTCCAGACCTTGCCGATGTCGTAGAAGCCGAACAGCTGCCAGGACTTGAGCCCCGGCATGCCGGTGGCGGCGCCGACAAAGCGCGGCTCGATGCGAAAGGCCAGCGCGCGTTCGCCCACCAGCTCCGCCGGCTCATAAGCCCGGCCGAAGCGCCGCCCGCCCAAGGCGTACTGCTCGGAAGACAGCAGCGGCGTATTGGCCCACTGCCCGCCCGCGCCCACGGTGAACGAAAAATTCGGGCCCACGAACTGCGAACGCTCGTAGTCGAACGTGAACTTGTTGAACACCCCCTTGGCGCCGACCCGGCTCTTGAGCAGGTCGGACTCCTGGGTGCCGCCCAGCCCCTGGCTGAAGTCCAGCTCCAGCGCGTTCTGCCCGTCCGTGCGGTCCAGCAGGCGCCAGCTCAGGCCCAGGCGCAGCGCGCGTATACGGTCCTCGATCACGCGGGTGCCCAGTATTTCGGTCTGGACATCGGAATGGTCATAGGCTGCGCGCGCTATCAGGCTTTCATTGCGGGTGCGCAGCAAGGGGTAGGCGGCGCCCAGCGACACCGTGTCCGCATTGCCGCGCACCTCGAAAGGCGTGAGGATGTCGCCGGGCTGCGTGCGCGCCTGGGACACGGCGGCCGAAAGCCTGAGGCCCTCGATTGTGACGACCTGGCTATAGGACAGCTGCGCATACGCCATCTTGGAGTTGCCGCTGCCCACGCCGACAAAGCGCCACTGGTCGTTCACGCCCAGCAACTGGTTGCCGGCCACACTCAGCGTCAGCTGGTCAGGCCCGAGGTATTTGGAGCCGTAGTTGTCGATGGAGGCAAAGCCCTCCACGCGCTTCATGCTGGCGACCAGCGTGAGGTCGGCCGCGCCCGGCGCCTGCGAAGGTGCGAGCACGCTGCGCAGTTCGATACCGGGGAAGTCATTGGCGATCAGCAGGTAGCGCTCCAGCACGCGGCCCTCTATGGGCCTGGAGGCCTGGATTTTTTCGCCGATGCGCCTCAGCTCTTCTTGCACAAAGGCGCTGACGCCGGGGCCGGCCTGGACGTTCACGCGGTCTATATAGCCCTCGACGACACGCAAGGTCAGCGTGCCGTCCGCGAGCGATTGCGGCGGCACCACGACCAGCGAAAGGATGTAGCCCGCGTTGCGGTACATAGCGGTCAGCGAAGACGCGAGCTCGAGGATGTCGCCGCCCGTGATCTCACGCCCGGTATAGCTGTCGGCCCGCGCCTGCAGCACATTGCCCGGCAGCGCTGTAGCGCTCTCGATGCGGATTTCCTTGAGCGTGACGCGTATGGATTTGAGTGAATCCGGCAAGGGCTCGGCGGAGTCGCTCCTGACTTGCGTGGGCGGTGCCGCGGGTGCGGGCTCGGGCTGGAAATCGAAGCGTTCGCGAAGCCGGCCCGGGTCTATGGTCGAAGGGGCTTGTTGTGCCGAGGCGACGGCCGGAATGACCAGACACAGCGCAACGACATGAGAAAGAACGTCGTGTAAGCCAACGCCATCAGTACGCTTCATTGTTCATCCTGCCTAAAGATCAAGATTTATGCGCCGCTGCAATATCACAGACGGCATCTACCGCATCCCAATTCCGTGAATTAATTCACAGTAACCAATTGTCAAACTTGATACAAGCCAGGAAAAGTGATTAATTCCGGCGAACTTCGTGTAATAGTTTTCCCCCATTTTTTTGGGCATTAATTCTTGCGACTTACATTCACTTACTTTTGTCTCGCATTTTCTGCCTCCAATTACCTATATCTACTACCTACGACTTATTTTTGTAGGCACCAGGGCCATGACATCACGGCCGGAAACTTCTAAAAAAATGCCGGCAGTTGTGTAAAGTTTTGGGCCAGGGCTCGCGCCCAATTGCCTGGACGGCATTCACCCTTGCTTGCATGCTTGTTGACCCGCAGGTAGAAAATCGGCGTTGCCTTGATTGGCCTTGAGGGGAGCCCGCCATGTCCAACTCACTCATCATTCCCTGCCTGCGCTACCGCGACGCGGCCGCCGCCATCGACTGGCTGTGCAGCGCTTTCGGTTTTGAAAAACAGGCGGCCTATCCCAACCCCGACGGCTCCATCGCGCATGCCCAGCTCACGCTGGACGGCGGCATGGTCATGCTGGGCTCGGTGGGCAAGGTGCCCACCGAGTGGGGCAAGCTGATACGCCAGCCCGACGAACTCGGCGGCGTCGAGACACAAAGCGCCTACGTCTGCGTGCACGATGCAGACACCGTGTATGCGCGCGCCAAGGCGGCGGGCGCCGCCATCGTGATCGACATCAAGGATGAGGACTACGGCGGCCGCGGCTTCAGCTGCCGCGACCCTGAGGGCCACCTCTGGAGCATAGGCAGCTACAACCCCTGGTGAGCGGCCGGCGCTTTTCGTGCTCCCGCCGCGCCGCGAATTTGCGCTATAAGCGGCGAAGGCAAAAGAAAAAACCGGGAAGCGCATTGAGAGTCCACATCTATAC
>NZ_JBFUBY010000333.1:0-4085 GCF_056405515.1 Polaromonas sp. P1_G2 | reverse complement strand
GGGCATACGCGTTCTGGAGGCCGCCGCTGTCAAGTACAGCATTGACCTGCAGTTCGACCATTTCGATTTTTCGAGCTGGGACTACTTTGAAAAGCACGGCAAGATGCTCCCCGACAACTGGAAGGACCAGATCGGCGGGCACGACGCGATCTACTTCGGCGCGGTGGGCTGGCCCGACAAGATCCCCGACCATGTGTCGCTCTGGGGATCCCTGCTGCTGTTCAGGCGCGAGTTCGACCAGTACATCAACCTGCGGCCGGCGCGGCTGATGCCCGGCATCATCGCGCCCGTGGTGCGGCGCGACGGCAGCCCGCGCCAGCCCGGCGAAATTGATTTCTATATCGTCCGCGAAAACACAGAGGGCGAGTATTCGAGCATAGGCGGAAAGGCTTTTCCCGGAACCGACCGTGAGTTCGTATTGCAGGAATCCGTGTTCACCCGCATCGGTGTCGACCGCGTGCTGAAATTCGCGTTCGAGCTGGCGCAGTCCCGGCCCAAGAAACACCTGACCAGTGCAACCAAGTCCAACGGCATCTCGATTTCCATGCCTTACTGGGACGAGCGCGTGGCCGAGATGGCGAAAAACTATCCAGGCATCCAACTGGATAAATTTCACATCGACATCCTCACCGCGCATTTTGTGCAGCGCCCGGATTTCTTCGACGTGGTGGTGGCCAGCAACCTGTTCGGTGACATCCTCAGCGACCTCGGGCCAGCCTGCACCGGAACCATTGGTATCGCACCCAGCGCCAACCTCAACCCGGAGCGAAAATTTCCCTCGCTGTTCGAGCCGGTTCACGGTTCGGCCCCCGACATCGCGGGACGCAACATCGCCAATCCCATAGGCCAGATTTGGTGCGGTGCAATGATGCTCGAGTTTCTGGGACACAAGGATGCGCACGACGGCATCCTCGCCGCGATCGAAAAAGTATTGAGTCCCGCAAGTGGTGCGCCCCGCACGCCGGACCTGGGCGGAAAGGCCGGTACGGCCGATGTCGGCAAAGCCGTTGCCGAGGCTCTGGCGGGGGTGTAAACCTGTTGGAAAGCCGCGTTTTGTCAAGCATGAAAATTACACATCATGCTTACGATTAAGTCGTGAAAGCGTTGAAAAAGCGTCTAGAATCCGCCTCCGCACGTTGTAAAAACTTGCTGCTGTATTGACAGGTTAGAAGTCCATGGCTCTAATTGGAAGCAGCAGAAAACCTGCACATGCCGCTCCCGCTGACACCATCACCACAGTGTCCCGGGAGATATTTTTTAGAGACAACCAGATTAACTTTTTATCAACGAGGGGCTCCTTGTGAACAAGACTGAACTGATCGAGCACATTGCCAAACATGCTGACATTTCCAAAGCTGCCGCCACGCGCGCACTGGAATCCACGATTGGCGCTGTGAAAACCACCCTGAAAAAAGGAGGCTCCGTGTCTCTGGTGGGTTTTGGCACTTTCGCGGTGGGCAAACGCGCTGCGCGCACCGGCCGTAACCCACGGACCGGCGATGCGATTAAAATCAAGGCAGCCAAGGTTCCAAAGTTCCGTCCGGGCAAAGCGCTCAAGGATGCTTTGAACTGACAAGAACGTTTGACGTGGGGTGCTTAGCTCAGTTGGTAGAGCAGCGCCCTTACACGGCGTAGGTCGGCGGTTCGAGCCCGTCAGCACCCACCACCCACGAGGAAAAAGGCGAACGAGGTTCGCCTTTTTTGTTGGTGGCCCGGTTTGTCCGTTAGCAGCAGTACAGGAAATTCGAGATGTTTGATTTCGTTCGCAAGCACACCAAGATCGTCATGGTGCTGTTGTTTTTGCTGATTCTCCCGTCCTTTGTGTTGTTGGGCCTTGATGGCTATAACAAATCCAAGGACCCTAGCGCGAAGGTCGCCAAGGTGGACGGCAGGGACATCACGCAGACGGATTGGGACCGCGCACACCAGCGCGAAATGGACCAGCTCCGCAACTCCATGCCCAACCTGGACCCCAAGCTGCTGGATTCGCCCGAGGCGCGCTATGCCTCTCTGGAGCGCCTGGTGCGCGAGCGTGTCATCGCCGCCGCGGCCGACAAGTTCAAGCTCACCACGAGCAACGAGCGCCTGGCGCGCGAACTGCAGCAAAGCCCCGAGATCGCTTCCTTGCGCGGCCCGGACGGCAAGCTCGACATGGATCGCTATCGCCAGTTGCTGGCGCCCCAGGGCTTGAGTCCCGAGATGTTCGAGGCCAATGTGCGCACCGACCTGGCGAACCGGCAGGTGATGGTGGGTGTCGGCGCCAGCGGTTTTGCTTCCAATTCGGCAGCCGACATCGCGCTGAACGCCTACTTCGAAAAACGCGAGATCCAGGTGGCCCGATTCAACGCCGCCGATTTCGCCGCCAGGCTGAACCCGACGGACGCCGACCTGGAGCAGTTCTACAAGGCCAATGAAAAGCTCTTCCAGGCGCCCGAACAGGCCAGCATCGAGTATGTCGTGCTGGACATGGACAGCGTGGGCAAGAGCCTCTCTGTCAATCCGGCCGACCTGAAAACCTATTACGAGCAGAATATCCAGCGCTTTGAGGGCGAGCGGCGAGCCAGCCACATCCTGATCGCCTCTCCCCAGTCCGCCCCCGCGGCCGACCGTGAAAAAGCCAAGGCGAAAGCGCAGGAACTGCTGGCGCTGGTCAAGAAGTCCCCCGATACCTTCGCCGACGTGGCGCGCAAGAATTCGCAAGACCCTGGTTCTGCGGTCAAAGGAGGCGACCTGGATTTCTTCGCACGTGGCTCCATGGTCAAGCCTTTTGCGGATGCCGCTTTTGCCATGAAGAAAGGCGAGATCGGCGATGTCGTCGAGTCTGAGTTTGGTTACCACATCATCAAGCTGACGGACGTCAAGCAACGCAGCTTTGAAGAACTGCGCCCGGAACTCGAGGCCGCCATGAAAAAGCAGGAAGCGCAGAAAAAATTCGCTGAATCCGCTGACGTCTTCACCAATGCGGTGTACGAGCAGGCCGAAAGCCTCAAGCCGGCCGCGGACCGCCTGAAGCTGGAGATCAAGTCCGCGGGCAATGTGACACGCCTGCCCCAGGTCGGCGTGGCCGGCGCGCTGGCCAACCCGAAATTTCTCAATGCCCTGTTCGCGCCGGACGCGATCGAGAAAAAACGCAACACCGAAGCCGTTGAGGTGGGGCCCAGCCAGCTGGCTTCGGGCCGTATCGTGCAATACACCCCGGCACACACCCGTCCTTTAGCCGAAGTCAAGGACACCGTGCGCCAGCGCTGGCTCGCGCAGCGCGCCGCTGAAGAGGCCCGTAAAGAAGGCGTGGCCAAGCTGGCGGCCTGGAAGGCTGCTCCCGCGTCGGCAACGGGTTTGACCGCGCCGGTCGCTGTGTCCCGGGAGCAGACGCAGAAATTGCCGATCCCGGTGATCGATGCAGCGCTGCGCGCCGATGCCAGTGCCTTGCCGGCTTTTGCGGGTGTCGACCTCGGCAGCCAGGGCTACGCCATCGTCAAGGTCGAGAAGGTGGTTCCACGCGACGCGCCGGTTGAAGCCGCGGCCAAACAGCAGCGCGACCAGTACGCCCAGTGGTGGACGTCGGCTGAAAGCTTGGCGTACTACAACAGCTTGAAAGACCGTTTCAAGGCGGAAATACTGGTCCCCAAGCCCGCGCAAGCCAAGGCAAACGCGGAAGAAGTCGTTACCCAATAAAACAGCGGCGGCTTTGCCGCTATAATGCAGGGCTCCGGTGGCTGTAGCTCAGTTGGTAGAGTCCAGGATTGTGATTCCTGTTGTCGTGGGTTCGAGCCCCATCAGCCACCCCAGTATCTGAAATCCCGCGTTCCATTTGGTACGCGGGATTTTTTCTTTGGCCACACGCGAACCATCTGCTTCGATGAGCGCCCGGGTCACAATTCGAAACGTGCAGGCCCTCGATGTGCTGCAAGATACAGATACCGGCACCTGTTTCAAGCTGTTTGCTGGCCATCCACACGGGCTCCCTCGCTAATTTCCTGGAGGAAAGCCCCTTCACGACAGGAACCCCTTGTTTCAGAGATTGAGTCTTTTCGCCTCGGCCGGATGGACGCTCATCCGGCTGCCGGCCATGACCCTGGCTGCGG
>NZ_JBFUBY010000332.1:0-4092 GCF_056405515.1 Polaromonas sp. P1_G2 | reverse complement strand
TTGCGGTTAGCGCTCTTCAAATTCGGCCAGCGTGGCCAGGGCGCTCTCCAGCAGGTACTCGTCGTCCTTGGCGCGCGCAATGTCCACGCGTTGCTGGAAGAAGGCGCGTGCTTCGGCAGTCCGACGTATTTCGTGCGCGAGCACCCCGAGCTGGAACAAGGCGTCGAGCACGATGTCGGTGTCCTCCAGGGCCTTGCCCAGCGCCAGGCGCTGCTGCAGCCAGGTTTTTGCCTCGGCATGTCTGCCCAGCTCGTAGGCATTTTGCGCCAGGTTGTTGATGACGCCGGACAGGCGCTTGTCCGTGCCGAAGCCGAAGGCGGCTTGCGCATCGGTGAGCAGTTGCCGGTTGTGCGCCAGCGCTTCGGCGAAGCGGCCGGCCTCGTGCAGGGCGTAACCGATTTCTTCGCGCATACCCAGCTTCTGCTCGACGCTCAACGTGACGCCTTCGTGCGCGGCCCAGTGGGCCGACTGCTGAATGTGTTCGATGGCGGTGTCGTATTCCTTGGCCTCCAGGGCCGACTCACCGATGGCGTAGTGTTGTTCATAACGCCCGGTGGGGGTCAGCTTGCCTTTGGCGGCGCGCATGGCCAGGGCGCGCAGGCCCAGAGGCAGGCCTTCGGTGTCCTGCTGGCGTTTGTGGAACACCGCGAACTGCAGCCACAGCAGGTCGGCCATTTCGTCGGAGTCGGCTCCCACGGCTTCGGCCAGGGGCTGCAGAGCGGCCAGGTCGGCCGACATGCGTGAACCGCTGAACACGCCGCTGGCGTCGTACACGGTGTCGCTCAACCGCTTGAACTTTTTCGCAAACCGCTGTGCGGGGGTACCGAATGAGAAGAATGCCATGGTGGTGTCGTCCTCGTTCAGTCGGCCAATGCGCGCGAGACCACTTCGTGGGTGTCTTTGCTCAAATCGGTTTTGGCGGCGACGCGGGCAATCGCTTCACGCGCCGCGCTGCGGTAGGGCTCGGCCAGCTTGCTCCAGCGGTCCAGGGCGCGCGCCAGGCGGGCGGCGACCTGCGGGTTGATGGCGTCGAGCTCCATCACGCGGTCGCTCCAGAACACATAACCGGCGGCGTCGGCGCGGTGGAAGGCGGCGGGGTTGCCCTGGCAGTAGGTGCTGACCACGCTGCGTGCGCGATTCGGGTTGCGCAGGCTGAAGTCGGCGTGCTTCATGAGCTGCTTGACGGCCGGCAGGATGTTGCCGTTGCGGTCGGGCGCGCCGGCCTGCAAGCCAAACCATTTGTCGATGACCAGGGCTTCGTCCTTGAACATGGCGTGGAACAGCGGCAGCGCCTCGCCGGCCAGGGCATGGCCGCTGGAGACCAGCGCGGCCAGCGCGTTGAAGCGGTCGGTCATGTTGCCGGCGTCCTTGAAGCGCTGCAGGGTCTTGCCGGGCCAGGTGCCATCGCCCGTGGTTTGCGCGGCCAGGCACAGATAGGTCAGCGCCATGCCTGCGAGCGCGCGGCGGCCGCTGGAGATGGGGTCGGGTGTGTAGGCGCCGGTGTCGTGGTTGGCCTGGTAGGCGGCCTCCCAGTCGGCGGCCAGGGCCGTGGCCAGTTGCAGGCGCATGGACTCGCGCACCGCGTGGATGCGTTGCGGGTCGACCACTTCGAGTTGTTCGGCCAGGTAGGTCTCGGACGGCAGCGTGAGCACCAGTTCCTTGAAGGCCGAATCGAGCGTGGGGTGGCGCAGCACCTGGCGCATGGCGTCCAGGTAGGCTTCGTCGAGCACGGCGGCGGGGGTGGACACCGCGGTGATGGCCGCGATGGCGCGGTTGACGGCCAGGCGCTGGCCGGCCTCCCAGCGGTTGAAGGGGTCGCTGTCGTGCGCCAGCAGGTGCAGCAGCTGGGCATCGGTGTAGTCGAACTCGAGCACCACCGGGGCGGTGAAGCCGCGCAGGATGGAGGGCACGGGCTCGGCATCGATGTTGGTGAAGGTCAGTGTTTCGCTGGGCTGCGTGAGCACCACGGTGCGCGTGCTGGCGGGCGGCTGGCTTTCGCCGGCGAGCTGCAGCGGCAGGTCTTGCCCATCCGCGCCCAGCAGGCCCAGGCCGACCGGGATCACAAACGGTTGCTTGACCGGCTGGCCCACCGTGGGCGCGCAGCTTTGCGCCAGCGTCAGCGTGTAGGTGCGGGCGACGGCGTCATAGCTGCCTTGCGCGCGCACGCGTGGCGTGCCGGCCTGGCTGTACCAGCGCTTGAACTGGGGCAAGAGGCGCGCCAGGTCCGACATCGGGTTGGCGTCGGCAATCGCCTGCGCGAAATCGTCGCAGGTCACGGCCTGGCCGTCGTGGCGCTCGAAGTACAGCGTCATGCCGCGCGCAAAACCCTCGCGCCCGACCAGGGTCTGCATCATGCGCACGACCTCGGCGCCTTTTTCGTAAATGGTGACGGTGTAGAAGTTGCTGATCTCGACATAGCTGTCGGGCCGCACGGGGTGGGCCATGGGGCCGGCGTCCTCGGGGAACTGGGCGGTGCGCAGCACACGCACGTCCTCGATGCGCTTGACGGCGCGGGCCGAGGGGGCGCCGGCCAGGTCCTGGCTGAACTCCTGGTCGCGGAACACCGTGAGGCCTTCTTTCAGGCTCAGCTGGAACCAGTCGCGGCAGGTGACGCGGTTGCCCGTCCAGTTGTGGAAGTACTCAWGGCCGACCACGCTCTCGATGTTGGAAAAATCCACGTCGGTGGCRGTGGCCTGGTTGGCCAGCACGTACTTGGTGTTGAAGATGTTCAGGCCCTTGTTTTCCATGGCGCCCATGTTGAAGTCGCTGGTGGCGACGATCATGAAGCGCTCCAGGTCCAGCGGCAGGCCGAAGCGGGCTTCGTCCCAGGCGACAGAATGCATCAGCGAGGTCATGGCGTGCTCGGTCTTGTYGAGGTCGCCGGGGCGCACGTAGACCTGCAGCGTGTGCTGCTTGCCGGCGCGCGAGGTGATGCGCTGCTCACGGCTGACCAGCTGGCCGGCCACCAGGGCGAACAGGTAGCTGGGCTTTTTATGTGGGTCCACCCACTTGGCGAAATGCCGCGCGCCGTTGGGGCCGGGCTCCAGCGGGCCCTGGTCGACCAGGTTGCCGTTGGACAGCAGCACCGGGTACTGGGCCTTGTCGGCGCGCAGGGTGACGGTGTAGCTGGCCATCACGTCGGGGCGGTCCAGGAAGTAGGTGATGCGGCGGAAGCCCTCGGCCTCGCACTGCGTGAAGAAGGAGTCGTTGCTGACGTAGAGGCCCATCAGCTTGGTGTTTTTGGCCGGGCAGGTGGTGGTGAAGATTTCGAGGTCGAAGGGCTCGTGGCCTTCGGGCAGGTTTTCCAGCACCAGCTGGTTGCCTTCCATCTTGAAGGAGGTGCCCTGGCCGTTGACCAGCACGCGCGACAGGTTGAGTTCCTCGCCGTCGAGCTTGAGCGGCTGGGCCGGCACGCCGGGGTTGCGGCGCAGGCGCATCTTGTTGAGCACGCGGGTCTTCGCCGGGTCCAGGTCGAAGCACAGGTCGACGGTGTCAATCCAGTAGGCGGGGGCGATGTAGTCGGCGCGGTTGATGACCACCGTGGGTCCTTGTCCTGATCCACGGTCATCGGGCATTTGCAACATGGCTACTTCCTCAAAATCAAAACAGTCTAAAAACTCAAATCAAATCAGCAAACCCCGGCCGGCCGGCGTGGCCGCCCGGGCGGGCCTTTATCAGACGCCCTGCTTCAGCGAGGCCTCGATAAAGACGTCCAGGTCGCCGTCCAGCACTTTCTGCGTGGCCGAGACCTCGACGTTGGTGCGCAGGTCCTTGATGCGGCTGTTGTCCAGCACATAGCTGCGGATCTGGTGGCCCCAGCCCACGTCGGTCTTGGTGTCTTCCAGCTTTTGCTGGGCTTCCTGCTGCTTGCGCAGCTCGAAGTCGTAGAGCCGCGAACGCAGTCGCTTCCAGGCCACGTCGCGGTTGCTGTGCTGGCTGCGGCCGTCCTGGCACTGCACCACGATGCCGGTCGGGATGTGCGTCAGGCGCACGGCCGAGTCGGTCTTGTTGATGTGCTGGCCGCCGGCGCCGCTGGCCCGGAAAGTGTCGGTGCGCACGTCGGCCGGGTTGATCTCGATCTCGATGGAGTCG
>NZ_JBFUBY010000331.1:0-9596 GCF_056405515.1 Polaromonas sp. P1_G2 | reverse complement strand
GCACGTTGTTGGCGGGCTTGCCCAGCACGAACTGCTCGGTGTTGCGCGTGATCTTTTCCTTCTGGTCCTCGATTTCCTTGAGGTCACCGAGGCTCATGTTGCCGATGTGCCGCACCGGCTCGAGCGAGCCGTGGCCGGAACTGCGCTTGCGGTAGCGATAGGCGATCGAGGCGCTCCAGTCCGGCGCGGCCAGGGGCTGCGGCAGCACGGACTCGATCCGCGCCATCAGGGACTCGGCGCGGGCGATCAGGCGCTCAAACTGCTCGTTCATGCGGGCTCAGCTTCGGTAATCGGCGTTGATCTTGACGTAGTCGTAGGAGAAATCACAGGTCCAGACGGTGTCGGCCGCCGTGCCACGGCCCAGTACCACGCGTACCGTGATCTCGCTTTGCTTCATCACGCGCTGGCCGTCAGCCTCGACGTAGCCGGTGTGCCGGCCGCCGTTCTTGGCCACCAGCACTTCGTCCAGGTACAAATCGATTTTCGTCTGGTCCAGGTCCCCAATGCCCGCATAACCGACCGCCGCGAGAATGCGGCCCAGGTTGGGATCGCTGGCGAAGAACGCGGTTTTCACCAGCGGCGAATGGGCGATGGCGTAAGCCACCTTGCGGCATTCCTCGCCGTCCTTGCCGCCCTCGACCTGGATGGTCATGAACTTGGTGGCGCCTTCGCCGTCGCGCACGATGGCCTGCGCCAGTTGCCGGGCGATGTCCATCATGGCTGCGCGCAAGGCCTGGCCGTCGGCGCTGTCTAGCGAGGTCACGGGCGCATGGGCGGCTTTATTGCTGGCCACGACCACAAAGGAATCATTGGTCGAGGTGTCGCCGTCCACCGTCACGCGGTTGAACGAGCCCTCCGCCAGTTCCCGGGCCAGCTGCGCCATGAGCGGCTGGGCCACGCAGGCGTCGGTCGCCATGAAACCCAGCATGGTGGCCATATTCGGCCGTATCATGCCGGCGCCCTTGCTAATGCCGGTGATAGTGACTTCGGCGCCCGAAAGCTTGATGCGTTTGGAAAAAGCCTTTGCCACCGTGTCGGTGGTCATGATGGCTTCAGCCGCATTGCCCCAGTTGTTTTCCTTCGCATCAGCCAGCGCGGCCGGCAGGCCCGCCGCGATGCGGTCGTTAGGCAAGGGCTCCATGATCACGCCGGTGGAAAACGGCAAAACCTGTTCGGGCGCGAGATCCAGCAGGCGGGCCAGCGCGATGCAGGTGGCGTGCGCTCGGCTCAGGCCGTCGTCGCCGGTTCCGGCATTGGCATTGCCGGTGTTGATGACCATGGCGCGTATGCCCGCCGTCATGCCGCCGTTCTTCGCGAGGTGTTCGCGGCAGATCTGCACGGGCGCCGCGCAAAAGCGGTTCTGGGTGAAAACGGCCCCCACCGACGCCCCCTCGTCGAGCAACAGCACCGAAAGGTCTTTGCGATTGGCTTTGCGTATGCCCGCTTCGGTGATACCCCAGCGCACGCCGGGAACAGGGTGGAGGTCCGCGGCGGGCGTGGCGACCAGATTGACGGGCATGTGTTGACTCCGGAAAACCAGTGTGGGGCTTGGAAAACGTTCTGTTCGGGCAGGCGCTCAGTTCAGCTGGCCGTGGCAGTTCTTGTATTTTTTACCCGAACCGCAAGGGCACGGGTCGTTGCGGCCGACACGGGGCATGTCGCCGACCGGCACGGCCGGCGCGCGGCGCTGCGATTCCTCGTCTACCGTCGTTTCCACGCCGCCGGTTTCGGTGGGCGCAGTGTAGGTGACGTTGGCGATGTTTTCGGCGCGGTTCTCCATTTCCTCGGCCGCCTGCTCGAGCTCGTTCGAACTGCGTGAAGTTTTCTTCACCGATTTTCTCAACCTTGTCGGCGAAGGCGGCATTGGCGGCCGCGATGACCTTTTCGACCACTTCTTCATCAGTGATGGCCGTGGCGGCTTCCAGCTCCTGGCGCAGCGGGAGTTCGATCTGCCACTCCTCGCGCAGCACGTTCTCAAGCCCGGGCACGTCCCACTGTTCTTCGACGCTTTCAGCCGGCACATACTGCCGCGCCAGGTCGGTGAAGCAGCCTTCGCGCAGGGAGGCGATCTGCGCCTGCAGGCTGGCGGCGTCCATGATGTCGTTGCGCTGCTGGTAGATCACCTTGCGCTGGTCGTTGRSGACGTCGTCRTATTYGAGCAGSTGCTTGCGRATGTCGAARTTRCGRGCCTCGACCTTGCGCTGGGCCGACTCGATGCTGCGGGTGACGATGCCCGCTTCGATTGCCTCGCCGTCGGGCATCTTGAGCCGCTCCATGATGGCCTTGACGCGGTCGCCCGCGAAGATGCGCATCAACGGGTCGTCCAGGCTCAGGTAGAAGCGTGAGGAGCCGGGGTCACCCTGGCGGCCGGAACGGCCGCGCAGCTGGTTGTCGATTCGGCGCGATTCATGGCGTTCGGTCGCGATGATGCGCAGGCCGCCCATCGCGGTGACCTGTTCGTGTTCTTCCTTCCACGCCGCGCGCAGGCGGGCGATTTCCGCCTCTTTCGCGGCGGCATCCAACGCCTCGTCCGCTTCAACCGCTTCGATCAGTTTTTCAACGTTGCCGCCCAGCACGATGTCGGTGCCGCGGCCCGCCATGTTGGTGGCGATGGTGATCATTTTCGGACGGCCTGCCTGGGCGATGATGTCGGCTTCGCGGGCATGCTGCTTGGCGTTGAGCACCTGGTGCGGCAGGTCTTCCTTGATCAGCAGCTGGTCGATGATCTCGGAGTTTTCGATCGAGGTCGTGCCGACCAGCACGGGCTGCCCGCGCTCATAGCATTCGCGGATGTCCTTGATGGCGGCTTCGTATTTTTCGCGCGTGGTCTTGTAGACGCGGTCCAGCTGGTCATCGCGGCGGCTCACGCGGTTGGGCGGGATCACCGTGGTTTCGAGGCCGTAAATTTCCTGGAATTCGTAGGCTTCCGTGTCGGCGGTGCCGGTCATGCCGGACAGCTTGGTGTAGAGGCGGAAGTAGTTCTGGAAGGTGATGGACGCCAGAGTCTGGTTCTCGGCCTGGATCTGCACGCCTTCCTTGGCTTCGACGGCCTGGTGCAATCCATCGCTCCAGCGGCGGCCCGACATCAGGCGGCCGGTGAATTCGTCAACGATCACGACTTCGCCGTCCTGCACCACGTAATGCTGGTCGCGGTGGTACAGCAGGTTGGCGCGCAAGGCCGCATACAGGTGGTGCATCAGCGAGATGTTGGCCGGATCGTACAGGGTGGAGCCCTCGGGGATCAGTCCCAGGTTGAACAACAGGCGCTCGGCGCTCTCATGGCCCTGCTCGGTCAGGAACACCTGGTGGCTTTTTTCATCGATGGTGAAGTCGCCGGGCTTGGTCACGCCTTCGCCGGTGCGCGGGTCGGCCTCGCCCTCCTGGCGCGTCAGCATGGGGACGATCTTGTTCATCGCCAGGTACATCTCGGTGTGGTCTTCGGCCTGGCCGCTGATGATGAGCGGCGTGCGCGCCTCATCGATCAGGATCGAGTCGACCTCGTCGACGATGGCGTAGTTCAGGCCGCGCTGAACGCGGTCCGCCACTTCATAGACCATGTTGTCGCGCAGGTAGTCGAAACCGTACTCGTTGTTGGTGCCGTAGGTGATGTCGGAGCCGTAGGCGGCCTGCTTTTCCTCGCGCGACATATTGGGCAGGTTGATGCCCACCGTCAGGCCCAGGAAGTTGTAGAGCTTGCCCATCCAGCGCGCGTCGCGGCTGGCCAGGTAGTCGTTGACCGTGACCACGTGCACGCCCTTGCCGGTCAAGGCATTGAGGTAGACCGGCAGCGTGGCGGTCAGGGTCTTGCCCTCGCCGGTACGCATTTCGGAAATTTTGCCGTTGTGCAGCGACATGCCGCCCAGCATCTGCACGTCGAAGTGGCGCATCTTCATGATGCGCTTGCTGCCTTCCCGCACCACCGCGAAAGCTTCGGGAAGAATGGCATCGAGTTCCTCGCCAGCGGCTACCCTGGTTTTGAACTCCTGGGTTTTGGCGCGCAGCTGGTCGTCGTCAAGCTTTTCGTACTGGGTCTCCAGCGCATTGATGCGTTCTACGGTTTTGCGGTAGGTTTTGAGCAGCCTGTCATTGCGGCTGCCGAAAATTTTGGTCAGGATGTTGGAAGCCATAAATGCGAGGCCGCCTTGACCGCTCCCCATGAGCTGGCAATGCGGCCGAAATCCCTTATTGAGTACGGAACCTAGGTGTGGGCGCCATCAGTGAGTTCAACTGGGCCCAAACCTCTGATTTTAACTCTGCCAGGGGAGCTGCACGGCTATCCGAGATAAAACCGCCATCGGGCCTGAAAAGCCATGCACATGCGCATGGCGGGCATACCGCCTAGTGGGGGCGCGGCAGCTGCGCGGACTGTACCGGCGCGGGAGCGGGAAGCCGCGCGGCAGCGGACGCCACCATGGGCCCGGGCAGTTTCTGTCCCGCGGTCAGGAATTTCTGCGGATCCTGGAAAACACCCTGGACCAGCACCTCGAAGTGCAGGTGCGGACCCGTGGACCGGCCGGTGGTGCCGACTTCGGCGATCTTCTGGCCGCGCTTGACCAGGTCGCCCTTTTTGACCAGCACGCGCGAGGCATGGGCATAGCGCGTGACAAGCTCATTACCGTGGTCGACTTCGACCATGTTGCCATAGGCCGGGTGGTATTCCTGCGTAACCACGACGCCGCCCGCTGCGGCCAGGATGGCCGTGCCCGGCTCGGAAGGGAAGTCGAGCCCGGTGTGCAGCGCGGAGCGTCCGTTCATCGGGTCTATGCGCCAGCCGAAAGGCGAGCCGAGGTTGCCCCCTGCCACGGGCTCCTGGGTAGGCACCATCATTTTCTTGATCTTTTGGTCGAAGAGGCGCGACTCCATCACGGTCATCAGATCGACCCGCTGATCAGTGAGTTTGTCCAGGTCCGCCAGCGTGGCTTGCAGCTCTTCCATGGTCAGCGAGGGGCCGGCCACCAGTGCGCCGCCGCGGCCGGGCGCGACTTTGATGTCATTGGGATTGACGCCGGCCAGGCCGGACACCCGCTCGCCGAGCGCCTCGAGCTGCATCATCTTGGCCTGCATCTCGCCGACCCGCTTGGCCATCACGTCGAGGTTTTCGCGCATGAAACGGTCGCGCTGGTCGAATTCGTCCTTGACCATGAGTTTGACCAGCGAGCCTACGACCGGCCATCCTTCGCGGGCGCCCTTGAGAAACACCCAGTGGTAGAGGCCGGCAGCCACAAGCATGAGCGCCAGCGCGGCGACAAAGCCCGCCAGAACCAGTTTTGTCCCGCTTAAATAGATGGCCCGACTTTTCGCCAGCCACGCATCCGTGATAATCAAATGCACTTGTCTACCTCTTTAAAAGCTTGCGCTCACCAGGCCGAGCACCGTCCACCATGACCTCCGACCGGCGCCTTCCGCAGGCGCTCTCCGTTTATCAGGCCGCCGGGAATTCACCCTCCCTGGCACGGCTGACTGAACTCGTCCAGGAGTCCAGCGACAGGCTCAAGGCGATTGAGCCGCTGTTGCCGGAAGCCTTGCGGCCGGCGGTCCAGGCCGGGCCCATCGACGGCGAAACCTGGTGCCTGCTGGTCAACGGCAACGCGGCCGCCGCAAAAATCCGCCAATTGCTCCCCTTGATCCAGACCCGCCTTATAGGCAAAGGTTGGAAGGTTACCTCAATCCGGCTCAAGATCCTAATAAGGAAAAAGTAGTAGCCAGTTTCTTCAATAGCTAAAGCGGCGCGAGGCTATTTTACTTGACCCGTTTCAACGAAGGCCGCGCGCGCGGCGGCTTGGGGGGCTCGGGGTTGTCGGGGCCACCGTCTTCCGCATCGGGTGCGCTGTCCGGGACCAGTTGCATGATCTTTCCCTCGGGTCCGTCCGCCGGACTGTGCTGTGCCGGCGCGGAAGCCGGCGCAGCCGCAGGGGCCGTCAGCCCGGCGTCGCTCGCCGCCTCGGCACTGGAAACCTGGCCGGCGGCAGCGGGCGCCACCATGGGAAAAGCCATGCCCTGCCCGTTTTCACGGGCATAGATGGCGATCACATGGCTGATGGGCACCATGATTTCCCGGGCGCTGCCGGCAAAACGTGCCTTGAACTCAATGAAATCATTACCCAGCTTGAGCGACGAAGTCGCATCAAAGCTGATATTGAGCACGATTTCATTGTTCTTCACGTACTCGCGCGGCACCTGAACGGTGTCATCCACCGACACGGCCACATAAGGCGTGAAGCCGTTGTCGGTGCACCAGTCGTAGAGCGCCCTTATGAGGTAGGGGCGCGTCGACGTGGCGTCCAAGGCGTTCATGAATTCAGCCAAACTGCTTGTCCGGAAATCGAATCCGTAGATTATTTACGCATCACTTTTTCGGATGGCGTCAGCGCCTCGATGTAGGCCGGGCGCGAAAAGATGCGTTCAGCATACTTGAGCAGCGGCGCGGCATTCTTCGACAGGTCGATGTCGTAGTAATCCAGGCGCCACAGCAAAGGGGCAATGGCCACGTCCAGCATGGAGAAATTGTCACCCAGCATGAATTTGTTCTTCAAGAAGATGGGTGCCAGCTGCGTCAGGCGGTCGCGGATGTGCGAGCGGGCCTTTTCCAGCGCTTTTTCGTTGCCCTTGGACGCGCGCGATTCCAGCGTGCTGACATGGACGAACAGCTCTTTCTCGAAGTTCAGCAAGAAGAGGCGGACGCGTGCGCGGTCGACCGGGTCGCCGGGCATCAGTTGCGGATGCGGGAAGCGCTCGTCGAYGTACTCGTTGATGATGTTCGACTCATACAGGATCAAATCGCGCTCGACCAGGATGGGCACCTGGCCGTAGGGATTCATCACGTTGATGTCTTCGGGCTTGTTGTACAGGTCGACATCACGGATTTCGAAGTCCATGCCTTTTTCAAACAACACAAAGCGGCAGCGGTGCGAGAAGGGGCAGGTTGTGCCTGAATAAAGGACCATCATGGTGCGGAACTCCTAAATGCAAAGGAGTGGATACATATAAAAAGCATCCACTCCAGAAGGTGCCGGGAACAAGGTCCCGGCGAAAAATTACTTGACGTCTTTCCAGAACGCCGCATTCAGGCGCCAGGCGACAAAGGTCAAGCCGAGAAGGAAAATCAGCACCCAGACACCAACACGGATACGGGTGTTCTGGGCCGGCTCACCCATCCACTGCAGGTAGCCCACGAGGTCGCCCATGGCCTGGTCGTACTGCAGCGGCGTCATGGTGCCGGGCGTGACCTGGTTCCAACCTTTGAAAATCGCGACCTTGTGGCCGTGCTCTTCCTTGTCTTCAAACACCGGCGTCCGCACGCCCTGCAATTCCCACAGCACATGCGGCATGGCAACGCTGGGGAAAGCCAGGTTGTTCCAGCCCGTGGCCTTGGTTTCGTCGCGATAGTAGGTGCGCAGGTAAGTGTAGAGGTAGTCGGCGCCGGTACCGCCGGCGCCGGCGCGCGAGCGTGCGATCACGGTGAGGTCTGGGGGATTGCCGCCGAACCATTCCTTGGCCTGTTTCGGGTCGATCGCGGCCTTCATGGTGTCGCCCACTTTTTCAGTGGTGAACAGCAGGTTGTCCTTGATTTCCTTGTCGGTCAGGCCGATGTCTTTCAGGCGGTTGAAACGCATGAAGGCAGCGGAATGGCAATTCAGGCAGTAATTGACGAACAGCCTGGCGCCGTTTTGCAGGGACCCCAGGTCGTTGGTCCGGTCGGGCGCCTTGTCCCAGGCGATGCCGCCTTCCGAAGCCTGTGCCCCGGCCACAAGGCCAAAGGCGGTAACCAGCGCAAAAATAATCTTTTTCATCGTTTTTATCTCCAACTCTCAGTGACCGTGGAAAACAGGACGGTCCGGCGGTGTCTTGGGGGTGCCTACACGGCTCCACCACGGCATCAGGATGAAGAAGCCGAAGTAAAACAGCGTGCCGACCTGGGAGACGCGCTCACCGATGGGCGATGGCGGCTGGACGCCGAGGTAGCCCAACACCAGGAAGTTGACGACAAAAATGCCGTAGAGGTATTTGTGCCAGTCGGGGCGGTAGCGGATCGACTTGACAGGGCTGTGATCGAGCCAGGGCAGGAAGAACAGGATTACCACGGCGCCGCCCATCACGACCACACCCCAGAATTTCGCATCGATGGACAGCAGCAGCGCGGCGCCCACGACGGCCGCACCGGCGATGACCGCCTTCAGCAACACCGGCATGCGGAATTTCCAGATGCTGAAAGCCGCGGCGCCGATCACGCAGGCGATCAATGCATAGATCATCTCGCTGGTGATGGCACGCAGCATCGAGTAATAAGGCGTGAAGTACCAGACCGGGGCGATGTGCGCCGGCGTCTTCAGCGGATCGGCCGGGATGAAGTTGTTGTACTCGAGGAAGTAGCCGCCGAATTCGGGAGCGAAGAAGATGATCGCCGAGAAGATCATCAGGAAGACGCTCACGCCGAAGATGTCGTGCACCGTGTAGTACGGGTGGAAGGGGATGCCGTCCAGCGGATGGCCTTGCGCGTCTTTCGGTGCGTTGGGGCCTTTGATCTCGACGCCGTCGGGGTTGTTGGAGCCGACTTCGTGCAGCGCGATGATGTGCGCGGCCACCAGGCCCAGCAGCACGAGCGGCACGGCGATCACGTGGAACGCGAAGAAGCGATTCAGCGTGGCGTCGCCCACCACGTAGTCGCCGCGGATCAGCAGCGCGAGGTCAGGACCGATGAAGGGAATCGCGGCAAACAGGTTGACGATCACCTGGGCGCCCCAGTAGCTCATCTGGCCCCATGGCAACAGGTAGCCCATGAAGGCTTCGGCCATCAGGCACAGGAAAATCGCGCAGCCGAAAATCCAGACCAGCTCGCGCGGCTTGCGGTAGCTGCCGTAGAGCAGGCCGCGGAACATGTGCAGGTACACCACCACGAAGAAGGCCGAAGCGCCCGTCGAGTGCATGTAGCGGATCAGCCAGCCCCAGGGGACGTCGCGCATGATGTATTCGACCGAGCCGAAAGCCAGGGCGGCGTCGGGCTTGTAGTTCATCGTCAGGAAGATGCCGGTCACGATCTGGATGACCAGCACCAGCATGGCCAGCGAGCCGAAGATGTACCAGAAGTTGAAGTTCTTCGGTGCGTAGTACTCGCTCATGTGCTCTTTGTAGAGCTTGCTGGCGGGAAACCRGTTGTCGACCCAGTTCATCGCCTTGGCGGCGAGCGGGGCATCGGGGGAAATTTCTTTGAATTCAGCCATAACTGATCCTGGTTCGGTGGGGTTCTTTGGCAAGCGCCGGATAGCTGCGTCTGGGTGTCGGCGGCTATCTGGCGCTGGCTACAGGGTCTTGTGAAGGAGCTCGGGGAACAAAGCGCCTTCAGGCCTTTTTGTCTTCACCAATCAGCAACCGGGTGTCTGACAGGTACATGTGCGGAGGGACCTCGAGGTTGTCGGGCGCGGGCTTGTTCTTGTAGACGCGGCCGGCCATGTCGAAGGTTGAGCCGTGGCAGGGGCACAGGAAGCCGCCGGCCCAGTTGTCGGGCAACGAAGGCTGCGCGCCGGGCTGGAACTTGTCGGAAGGGGAGCAACCCAGGTGCGAGCAGATGCCGACGACGACCAGCGTTTCGGGCTTGATGG
>NZ_JBFUBY010000330.1:0-6755 GCF_056405515.1 Polaromonas sp. P1_G2 | reverse complement strand
GCCTAGGCGCAGGCGTTTGTACTCATGGCGCTGTCTCCGTGTTCAGGGTGTCATGAAAGGTGGTGAAGCCGCCGACCGGCTCGCGCCCGGTCACCAGCGAGTTCTCGATGCGGCTCGGGTCGGCGTAACCCAGGCTCATGCCGCAGACAAACATCTGCTGCTCCGGAATCGCCAGCTCCCTGGCAATGATGCGGTGAAACGGCGTGAAGGCCGCCTGCGGGCAGGTATCAAGCCCGCGTGCCCGCGCGGCGACCATGATGCTTTGCAGAAACATGCCGTAGTCGATCAGGCTGCCGCGCCCCATGCCCTTGTCCACGGTGAACATCAGCCCGACCGGCGCGCCGAAAAAACGGTAGTTGCGGCCGTGCTGGGCGTGCATGCCTGGCTTGTCGGTTTTCTGGATGCCGAGCAGGCCGTACAGGTCCCAGCCCACTTTGCGCCGCCTGTCGATATAGGGCGCAACCCACGCTTGCGGGTAGTAGTCGTAGGGCTCGTCGAGCTGGGCCGCCAGCGACGGGTCGTCGTAGACCCGCAGGATCGCGTCGCTGAGGCGCTGCTTCGCGTCGCCCATGAGCACATGCACATGCCAGGGCTGGGTGTTGACCCCGGAAGCGCAGTGCCGCGCCACATCCAGGATGGCCTCCACCTCGGCGCGCGGCACCGGTGTCGGCAGGAAGGCGCGCGTGGCGCGGCGGCTCACCAGCGCCCAGTCGACGGCGCTGCGCAACACCTCGGTCGGGAGGCTGGGTGGTGAGGCCATCCGGCGGCTTGTATCCATAGTCATGCTCGTCTGTCCAGGCAAAAGAAAATTGTCGAAGAAGCGAGGCGATCTGAATGTTCTCCGGATGACATTTGGCGGCGCGGCCGTTGCTGGTTAGTATTGCCATCCTTACTTGTCACACTTGCCAGGGGTTCCCACGACATGAATGCGCACCAGGCAGACCAACGCGGCAAGCTGCTCGACTTCCTTGAATCTTCTCCCTGGCGCAAGGGGCTGACCCAGGACCAGTTCGACCGCGTCTGCGGCGACGCGGTGAGCCGCACGTTCACGGCCGGGGCGACGGTATGCCTGCGCGAATCACCGTCCGAACACTGGCTGGCCGTCGTGGAGGGCCTGGTCAAGGTCGACACGGTCTCAGCCGATGGCCGGGCCACGACGTTTGCCGGCGTTCCCGGCGGCGCCTGGTTCGGCGAAGGCGCAGTCCTCAAGGGCGAGCCGCGACCCTATGCCGTCGTTGCCATCCGCGACAGCACGGTGGCCTTTGTGCCCCGGGCCACCTTTCTCTGGCTGCTGGACAACAGCCATTCCTTCAGCCGCTGGCTGATAGACCAGCTCAACGCCCGCCTGGGCTACTACGTGGCGCTGGTCGAAGGCCTGCGCCTGGGCGACGTGAACACCCGGGTGGCCTATTGCCTGGCCGAACTCTTCAACCCGCAGCTGTACCCGAACACACAGCTGCGCATAGATATTTCCCAGGAAGAGATAGGCCGGCTGACCGGCATGGTGAGGCAGACCGCCTACCGTGCGCTGCATGAACTCGAAAGCGCCGGCCTGATCAAGGTGCAATACGGATCGATCGAGGTGGTGGACCTCGAGGGCCTGAAAAAATTCGCGCTCGGGGCGTAACACCCGGGTCAGGCCGCCGCGCCCTTCGCGGTTTTCTCATGCAGGCTGGAGCGGCGCGAAAAATCGCAGCTCGCGATGGCCAGCTGGACCACCCTGTCCATCGCGGGGCTGAAGTTGTCGCTGTGGTAGACCGCGCTGTACACCATGGGCGGCGGCATGGGGTCGCTGCGCACGATGCGCAGCAAGCCCTTGTCGATGTCCGGCTGCATGTACTCCAGGGCCATCTGGCTGATGCCGAAGCCGCTGATGGTCAGCTCCCTGAGCACGGTGGTGCTGTTGGTGGCAAACACCTTGTTGAACCTGAAGCCGTGCTGTGCCAGCCAGGCCTCGTAAAACTTGTTCTTCGCCGCGCCGGTTGACTGCTCCAGCACCGGGTAGCGCGCGAACTCCTCGGGCTTGAGCGCGCGCTTAGGCATTTTGAGGCTGGGGCTGGCCATCCAGAGGTCCTCGACCTGCGCCACCTTGACCGTGGTGAACTGCTTGCCCCAGTAGACGCCGGGCATGATGGCCAGGTCTATCTTGTGCGATTCCAGGCTCTGGAACAGGTGCAGGCCCGCGTCGACCACGGGCTCGAGCATGAGCTTGGGGTGCAGCTCCTGCAGTCGCTTGATGAAACCCGTGAGCCAGGTCAGCGCGATCAGCTCGGTCACGCCGATGCGGAAGGTGCCCTCCAGGGTCTGGTCGACGCTGACCTCAGTCTCTATGCGCAGCCTGAGCCTGAGCGTCTCCTCGGCCAGCGGCAGCAGGCGCCGCCCCACCGGCGTGAGTTCCAGCCCTTTGGACTTGCGGTGCAGCACCGGCGCGCCCAGCACGTCCTCGAGTTCCGCCAGGCGTTTGGAGATCGCCGACTGGGTGGTGTGAAGCTTCACGGCCGCGGCGCTGAAGCTCTGCAGCTTCGCGCTGAAGAAAAAGGCCTCGAGCTGTTTGAAGGTGAGGTTCATTCCCCGCCACTGTAGCGCAGCACCGGGCGCCAGGAAAAAAAGGAATAGCTGCATCAAGGAAGCCGCAACGCGCGCCATGGCCGCCGGCAAGACGCGCTACACCGACGTCGGCGGCACGCCCGAACTCAGGGAAGCGGTGTCGCAAAAGTTCAAGGCTGAAAACGGCCTGGACTATGGCGTCAATGAAATCATCGTCGGCACTGGTGCCAAGCAGGTGATCTTCAACGCGCTGATGTGCACGCTGGAGGCCGGCGACGAGGTGATCGTGCCCGCGCCCTACTGGGTGTCCTATCCCGACATCGCGCTGCTGGCCGACGGCGTGCCAGTGTTTGTGGATTGCCCCGCAGTCAAAGGATTCAAACTGCAGCCCGAAGTCCTGGAACGCGCCATCACGCCGAAGACGCGCTGGCTGGTCCTCAATTCGCCCAACAACCCCAGCGGCGCCACCTACACCCGTGATGAACTCGTGGCGCTCGCGCAGGTGTTGAATCGCCATCCCCATGTCTGGGTCATGACCGACGACATCTACGAACACCTGATTTACGACGGCCGCGAGTTCGCCACCCTGGCGCAGGCCGCGCCCGAACTCAAAGACCGCATCCTGACCATCAACGGCGTCTCCAAGGCTTACGCGATGACGGGCTGGCGCATAGGCTACGGGGCAGGGCCGGCCGCGCTGATCAAGGCCATGGTCAAACTGCAGTCGCAAAGCACCTCGGGCGCGAGTTCCATAGGCCAGGCCGCGGCCGTGGCCGCGCTGGCAGGGCCGCAGGATTTCATCGCCGTGAACCGGGGCGTGTTCCAGCAGCGGCGCGATGACGTCGTGGCCGCGCTCAACAAAATCGACGGCATACGCTGCCATGCACCCGAAGGCGCTTTTTATGTGTTCGCCTCGTGCGAGGCGCTGTTCGGCCTGCGCACGCCGAGCGGTGCGCGCATAACGACCAGCGACGACTGGATCATGCATTTGCTCGWTGCGCAAAACCTGGCGGCTTTGCAAGGCAGCGCCTACGGCGTGCCCACGCACTTTCGGCTGTCCTTCGCCGCCAGCACCGAACACCTGCTGGAGGGCTGCCGCCGCATCGCGCAGGCCCGCGAGCAGCTGGGCCGTTGATCGGCACGCCGGCCACCCTTCCGATTTTTCTCCTGCCACTTCCCTGAATGGACGTTTTATGAACCTGAGAACATTCCTGAAGCTGATGCCGCTGCTCGCGGCCATCGCCTCGCTGTCCACCGGCGCCCTGGCCTCGGACGCCTTCCCGAGCAAGCCGATCCGCATCCTGGTCGGTTTTTCGCCGGGCGGCTCCAATGACATCGTGGCGCGCCTGATCGCGCCGAAGCTGTCGGAAGGTTTGGGCCAGCAGGTGGTCATCGACAACAAGCCCGGCGCGGGCGGCAATATCGCGGCCTCCGCGATGCTCAGCGCCCCGGCGGACGGCCATACGCTGATGATGTGCACCACCGGCACGCTGTCTATCCAGCCGCACCTGATCAAGGCGCCCTTCAACCCCGAGACCGACCTGCTTCCCGTCACCCAGATCGCCAACGCGCCTTACCTGTTGCTGGTGAACGCCGCCTTGCCGGTCAAGGACGTGAAGGAACTGGTCGCCTACGCCAAGGCCAAACCCGGCATCATCAATTTCGCGTCCTCGGGCAACGGCACGGGCGGCCACCTGGCCGGCGAGATGCTGAAGGCGCGCGCCGGCATCGACATCGTCCACGTTCCCTACAAAGGCACGGGCCAGGCCATGACCGACCTGCTGGCCGGGCAGGTGTCCATGATCTTCGACCAGCCGGTGAGCTCCATGCCTTACGCGCAGTCCGGCAAGCTGCGCATCCTGGCCGTGGCCAGCCCGCGCAGGCTGCCGGCGCTGCCCGATGTGCCCACCGTGGCCGAGTCGGGAATCCCCGGCTTCGACCCCGTGACCTGGACCGGGCTGTGCGCGGCCAAGGGCACGCCCGCCGCCGCCATCGAGCGCATGCAGCGCGAGGTCGCCAAGGTGCTGGCCATGCCCGAGATTTCGAAACGCCTGATCCAGGACGGCCTGGAGCCGGTCGGCAGCACGCCGCAAAAGTTCCGCGAATTCCTGGTGGCCGACAAACGCAAGTGGGGCGCCGTCATCAAAGAATCCAACGTCAAGGCGGATTGAGCATGAGCACCACCCCTGTGCCCGACATCATCCGCGGCTTCGAACGCCTCCCGGCCGAAGTGGTCGCCAGCGCCGCGCGCTTCCAGCCCGCCATCCTGGCCGATGTGGCCGGCCGGCGCGGCGCGATGCACGGCCGCATCACCGCCCTGGACCCGTCCATGAAATGCGCCGGCACGGCCGTCACCGTCGAGGTGAGGCCCGGCGACAACCTGATGATCCATGCCGCGATGGCGCTGGCCCAACCCGGCGACGTGCTGGTGGTGGACGCCAAGGCCGACCAGACCAGCGCCCTGATGGGCGAGATCATGATCAGTGCCTGCCGCAAACTGGGGCTGGCCGGCGTGGTCATCGACGGCGCGGTGCGCGACAGCCTGGAGCTGCGCGGCATCGGCTTTCCGGTGTTCTCGGTGGGCACCAACCCGAACGGGCCGACCAAAAACATCGCGGGGCGCATCAACCATCCCGTGAGCGCCGGCGGCGTCACGGTGCGGCCCGGTGATTTTGTGACGGCCGACGCCGACGGCGTGGTGGTTGTGGAGCGCGAACGCATCGCTGCGCTGCTGCCGTTGGCCGAGAAAAAAGTCGCCGACGAGGCCAAACGCATCGCCGGCATCGCCCAGGGCCAGACCAGCGCGCCCTGGCTGGATGCCGCGCTGCGCAGCGCCGGTGTGCTGCGCGAGGGCGAGACGCTGTAAAGCCGCTTCGCCCGCCTATTGCTTCTGCCGGTAGACGTACCAGGCCGCGAAGGCCGTGAAGACGCCGATGATCGCGACGATCACCATGAAGCCGTGGGGATGCTGGGCCAGCGGGATGCCGCCCACGTTCATGCCCAGCAGGCCGGCCACGATGTTGATCGGCAGGGCCAGCACCGTCACCATGGTCAGGACGAAGACGCTGCGGTTGGTTTCCTCGCTGACTTGCGCGGCGATTTCTTCCTGCAGCAGCTTGATGCGTTCCTTGAGCTCCGACATGTCGCGTATGGTCAATGAAAACTCCTCGGTGGCCTGGCGCAGCTCTTCAAGGTCGCGCTCGCTGACCCAGGGCGGCGGCAGGCGCAGCAGGCGAAACAGCGCGCCGGGCTCGGGCGCCAGCAGGCGCTGCAGCCGCACCAGCACGCGGCGCAGCTTGCCCAGGTCGGCGCGGCGGTTGTGCAGCCGGCCCACCAGGAATTTGTCTTCCACCACGTCCACCTGCACCGTCGCGTCGCGCACGATGCGCACCAGCACGTCACCCTGTTCGCGCAACAGGTGGTTCAGGAATGACACCGAGGACTCCAGCGGCTTCTTGCCGTTCTTCACCGAGTCACGCAGGCGGTCTATGGAGCGCAGCGGGTGCGAGCGCGCGCTCAGCGCCATGTGCGGCCCCACGTTGAGCCACAGGCTGGCCATCTCGGCCGGGTCGAAGGCGAACTCGTAGGCCACGTCGTTGACCACCGCGATCAGTGTGTCGTGCGCGTCCTCGATGCGCGTGGAGCGCGAGCCCTCATGCAGTGCCTCGAAAAACTCCGGCACCGCGTTCAGGTGCTTGCGTATGCTGGCCTCCGCCACCGCATCGCTGAGGTTGAAGTGCAGCCAGACAAAATCGGACTTCCCCTTGGGCGCCTCGCTCCTGAGCCAGGCCGCCGCCTCCAGCAAGTCCACCGGCACGCCGGGCGCGTCGTYTTCAAAGCGGTAGCCGCAGAGCAGGCCGGTCTTGTCGGCGCCGTAGGTGATGTCCATTCAGGGGAAGGGGAGGGGCTTGAGGTCAGTGGCGGAGCGGGAACGGCTTCCGGGAGAGGTCCCACAGTTTGTCGCTTGTTTGTGACGGTTCAGTGACGGCTGGCGGTGGTGGCTGGTTTTGGCCGGGTCTTGCGCCGGCCTTGCGCGCTCCCCTTGTCTTTTGCTGAGACCTGCTGGCCGGGGGTTGCCCGGCGGCAAGTAACTTTCTTTTGCTTCGCCAAAAKAAAGTCACCAAAGAAAAGGCGACCCGCAGTCTGGGTCCCTACGCTTCGCTTCGGGCAACCTGCGGTGCTCGACTACGGCGGGGTCTCGCGCAAAC
>NZ_JBFUBY010000329.1:0-5467 GCF_056405515.1 Polaromonas sp. P1_G2 | reverse complement strand
GCGGTGCGCCCGGCCTGTTCGATCGCGAACCGCCGTCCTCCACGCATTGAATTTTTTGGCCTCACACGGAACACCCACACCATGCCCTCCGCCTCCACATCGCCGTCCATCCGCCTGTACTCGGCCCGCCTCAGCATGTTCGGCGCCAAAGTGCAGATCGCGGCCATCGAAAAACGCATTGCCTTTGAGCTCGTCATGGTGCCCTTCACGCAAGCCGAAGGTTATTCACCCAAAAATCCGGAAGTGGTTCGCATCAACCCGAAGAAGCAGGTGCCGGTACTGGTGCACGGTGAGCTGGAAATTTTCGATTCGACGCAGATCCTGGAATACCTCGAAGACCTCAAGCCCGAACCGGCGCTGTGGCTCACCGGCATCGTCAAGCGCGCACGGGTTCGCCAGCTGGAGCATCGTTCGGACGAGGTCTACTTTCCGCATGTCATCAAGCTGATGGGCCTGCAGGACAAGCTGGGCGACCCACAGGCTGTCGCGGCGCTGCAGGGCGCACGGGATTTTTACCGCTACCTGGAGCCGCTGCTGGACGGACAGGACTACATGGCCGGGGATTTTTCGAATGCCGACATCGCCCTCTACATGGCAATGATTTTCGGCGAGCGCATGGGCGCGCCTCTCACGGCGGAGACACCACGGCTGCTGGCCTGGCGCGACCGGATGAGCGCGCGCGCCTCGGTGCGCGAGGTGGTGATCCCCATGGCGAAATACCTGCTGTCAGACGGACGCCCCTTGCCGGCCTTCATGGCACAAATGCTGCAAAGCGGCTGAGAACCTGAACCCTAGGCCTGCCGTCAATGTGGCTGCAGGAAAACAGCCAAGCAAAACCCGGCACTTTGGCGCAAACTGACGGGCCCGGCCACGCCAACAACTCCAAGACGCGCAGGCCGGGTCATAAAGGAGTTCAGCATGCCCCGCCATACCCCCATAGAGCGCTATCGCAACATCGGCATCAGCGCGCACATCGACGCCGGCAAGACCACGACGACCGAACGCATCCTGTTTTACACCGGTGTGAACTACAAGATCGGCGAAGTCCATGAGGGCACGGCCACCATGGACTGGATGGAGCAGGAGCAGGAGCGCGGCATCACCATCACCTCGGCGGCGACCACGGCCTTCTGGAAAGGCATGGCGGGCAACTACCCCGAGCACCGCATCAACATCATCGACACGCCGGGCCACGTGGACTTCACCATCGAGGTCGAGCGCTCCATGCGCGTGCTCGACGGCGCGGTGATGGTCTACGACGCCGTAGGCGGCGTGCAGCCGCAGTCTGAAACCGTCTGGCGCCAGGCCAACAAGTACAAGGTGCCGGCGGAGCTGCTGGACACCGCCAACGAATGGCGCACCAAGATGATTGAGGCTGCAGCCGAAGCCAATGACGAGTTGCTGAACAAATACCTGGCCGGTGAACCCCTGAGCGAGGACGAAATCAGGCAGGGCCTGCGCCAGCGCACCATTGCCAACGAGATCGTGCCCATGCTGTGCGGCAGCGCCTTCAAGAACAAGGGCGTGCAGGCCATGCTGGACGCGGTGATCGACTACATGCCCTCTCCGGCGGACGTGCCGGCCATCCTGGGCCACACCGAAGACGACGAGGGCGAGGCCGAGCGGCACCCAACAGACGACGAGCCTTTTTCGGCTCTGGCCTTCAAGATCATGACCGACCCCTACGTCGGCCAGCTGATTTTCTTTCGTGTGTACTCGGGCGTGGTCAAGGCCGGCGACACGGTCTACAACCCGGTCAAGGGCAAGCGCGAGCGGCTGGGCCGCATTTTGCAGATGCACGCCAATCAACGCAATGAGGTCAAGGAAGTGCGCGCCGGTGACATCGCCGCGGCCGTGGGCCTGAAGGACGCGACCACCGGCGACACGCTGTGCGACCCGGCCCACGTGATCATCCTCGAGAAGATGATCTTCCCCGAACCGGTGATCTCGCAGGCAGTGGAGCCCAAGACCCAGGCCGACCAGGAAAAAATGGGCATCGCGCTGAACCGCCTTGCGCAGGAAGACCCTTCGTTCCGCGTGCACACCGACGAGGAATCCGGCCAGACCATCATCTCGGGCATGGGTGAGCTGCACCTGGAGATCCTGGTGGACCGCATGAAGCGTGAGTTCAGCGTTGAGGCCAACGTCGGCAAGCCGCAGGTGGCCTACCGCGAAACCATCCGGCAGGCGGTGAACGACGTCGAAGGCAAGTTCATCAAGCAGTCGGGCGGGCGCGGCCAGTACGGCCACGCCGTGCTCAACCTGGAGCCGCAGCCTTCGGGCAAGGGTTACGAATTCGTCGACGCCATCAAGGGCGGCGTGATCCCGCGTGAATACATTCCCGCCGTCAACAAGGGCATACAGGAAACGCTGAAGGCCGGCGTGCTGGCGGGATACCCGGTGGTGGACGTAAAGGCCACGCTGGTGTTCGGCTCCTACCATGACGTGGATTCCAACGAAAACGCCTTCCGCATGGCCGGTTCGCTGGCCTTCAAGGAAGCCATGCGCCGCGCCAAACCGGTGCTGCTGGAGCCCGTGATGGCCGTCGAAGTCGAAACGCCCGAGGACTTCATGGGCAACGTGATGGGCGACCTCTCGTCACGCCGCGGCATGGTGCAGGGCATGGAGGACATCGCGGGTGGCGGCGGCAAGCTGGTGCGCGCCGAGGTGCCGCTGTCGGAGATGTTCGGCTACTCCACCACCTTGCGCTCGCTCACGCAGGGCCGCGCGACCTACACCATGGAATTCAAGCGCTACGCCGAAACCACGGCCGACGTCGCCGCGGCCATCATGCGCGGCAAGGGCGGTTGACGGCAAGGCCACGGCCGCCGGGGACGCAAAGACATCTGCGCTCTCAGGGTCTGCCGGCCTCCGTTGCTTATTTTTACCGGAGTCCTACACTGAAACTCCCTTGGCTTCACTACGGAGGTTGTCATGGATACCCTCAATCGCTGGCAGGACAGGCTGGAAATTTTCGTGGGGCTCTGGCTATGCATCGCGCCCTGGGCGCTGGCGCTGCCCGAGGCGGCGGCATGGTGCTCGGTGGTCGTGGGCGTAGCCGTCATCGTCCTCGCGTCGCAAGACCTCTTCCTGCCCAATCACCTGGACGACTGGGCCAATGCCCTGCTGGGCGTGGGCCTGATGATTTCGCCCTGGGTCTGGAACTACGCCGGGCATGACAACGCCATGCTCAATGCGCTGGTCATGGGCTTGCTGGTCACGCTGACATCGGGCTGGGCCCTGGAGCGTGTGCTTTATGACAAGTTCAAAGTCTGGAGATCGCAGCACCACGCCCATTGAGGGCCTTGAGACATTGACGCGCCGCGCGCGCGCCCACCCTCACACACGGCAACGTGCCGTGCTGAAGGTACTTTTTCTCCAAACGTTCAGGCCACCGGCACTTTCAGGGGAGCGGCCCGGACCGGCAGGCGCAGGCCCACGCCTATGCGGTTCCAGGCATTCATCAGCGCCGCCGCCATGGTCAGCTCGGCGATCTCGCGTTCGTTGAAATACGCGGCGAGGGCGTCGAAGTCTTCGTCGGGCGCCTGTGTCTGCGGGAGCAGGGTCAGGCTTTCGGCCCAGTTCAGCGCGGCGCGCTCGCGTTCGGTGAACAAGGTGACTTCGCGCCAGGTGCTCAGGCTGTTGAGCCGCTGCAGGTCTTCGCCGCCGGCCAGCAGGTCGCGCGCATGCGAGTCCACGCAATAAGCGCAGCCGTTGATCTGCGAGATGCGCTGGCGCACCAGGTCTATCAGCCGCATGCCGAGGGTGGAGTCCTCCAGCGTGGCATTGACGGCGCCCAGGGCGCCCACGGCTTCGGGGATCACCTTGCGGTGCTGGAGGCGGCCGTTGGCCGAGGGCATGGAAATCGTGCTCATGGGTGAAAACTCCTTGAAGTTCAATGAGCCCCCGACAACCGGGAGCTTCACCCCTTAAGACGGCCCGCTTCCTCGAGTTGTGACAGCACCCGCACCAGCTTGGCCGGGTTGCGCTGGGTGTGGATCTCGGCCAGCAGGCCGTTCTCGAAGTACAGCGACTGCACCGACTCGAGCCGGCCATGCACAAAACGCAGCAGGCCCGGCACGCCGTTGATGTCGGCGATCTCCAGGCGCTGTGCCGGCCCATGGTTGWGCGCGGTGGCGAAATAGAGCTGGGCCAGCCGCTGGGCGCCGCGCAGTACCTGGCCGAAAGACGGCACCACGCCGCCCCCGTCGCTGACCAGGCTGGCGTCTTCGCTGATCAGGCTTTTGATAGTGGCCAGATTGCCTTCACGCGCCGCCGCGGCAAAGCGTGCCAGCAGCCGCAAATGCTCTTCGCGGCTGACGCTGAAACGCGTTTTGCCTTCCCGCACCTGCGCCTTGGCGCGGCTGACCAGCTGGCGGCAGGCGGCCTGGCTTTTACCCAGCGTGCGGGCCATGTCGGCATAGTCGGCGTCAAAGACCTCGCGCAGCAGGAAGGCCGCGCGCTCATCGGGCGTCAGGCGCTCCAGCACGGCCAGAAAGGCCAGCGAAATGTCGCCGGCGAATTCCAGCATCTGCTCAGGCGAGTCCTGGGTATCAGTCAGCACCGGCTCGGCCAGCCAGAAGCCGGTGTAGTGCTCGCGCGCGGTCTTGGCGGCACGCAGCCGGTCTATGGACAGCCGGGTGACCGTGGTGACCAGCCAAGCTTCGGCGCTGCGCAAGTCATCAGGACGCGCGCTGTTCCAGCGCAGCCAGGCGTCCTGCACCACGTCCTGGGCATCGGCGTGCGAGCCCAGCATGCGGTAGGCGATGCCTAGCAGGCGTGGGCGGTGGGGGTCAAAGTTTTCGGCCGAAGGGGAGGGAGCGTTGTCCATATACCGGCAAGACGGATGGGGCTGGTTGATTGTGACAAGGGGTGGTGAAATGGTCTAATTTTGGGCCGATCTTGCTTCGGTCTTTGCGCTCTTTGCTGAGTGTTGCTGGCCGGGGGTAGCCCGGCGGCTACTCACTTTTCTTTTGCTTCGCCAAAAGAAAAGTAAGCAAAAGAAAAGGCGACCCTGGTTGCTGCGTCCCTTCGCTTCGCTACGGGCAACCTGCGGTGCTCGGTCCAGCCGGGGTCAAAAACAACTCGCCTGCGGCTCAAACAAGTTTTTGCCCTGATCCGTCTGGCCCTGTGCTCCTCGGCGCATCCACAAGGGGTGGGGAAGGAATACCAATACAKAAGAAACAAGGACTYGCCRTGGCGAGTCCTTGTTTATCTTGGTTTGTTCTTTGTATTTCTGTCTTCTGTTCCCGCTTCCGMTCCCGATTGCCCCGTCCTGGCTGGGCCGAGGAGCGCAGACGTAGGCGGATCAGGGATCGCGCTTGTYTGAGCCGAAGGCGAGTTTGCGCGAGACCCCGCCGTAGTCGAGCACCGCAGGTTGCCCCGTAGCGAAGCGCAGGGGACCCAGACTGCGGGTCGCCTTTTCTTTGGTGACTTTCTTTTGGCGAAGCAAAAGAAAGTTACTTGC
>NZ_JBFUBY010000328.1:0-4176 GCF_056405515.1 Polaromonas sp. P1_G2 | reverse complement strand
CGCCTGTATCGACGAATGGAAAAACGCCAAGGGCGGTCCCGCCCTGGGCGGCACCTGCACCAACGTGGGCTGCATTCCCTCCAAGGCGCTGCTGCAGTCGTCCGAGCATTACGAGCAGGCCGGCCATCACTTCGCCGACCACGGCATCGAGATCAAGGGCTTGAGCCTGGACGTCGCGAAGATGCTGGGCCGCAAGGACACCGTCGTCAAGCAGAACAACGACGGCATCGTCTACCTGTTCAAGAAAAACAAGGTGACTTTCTTCCACGGCCGCGGTTCTTTTGCCACCGCCAAGGACGGCCTGTATGACGTCAAGGTCGCCGGCGCCGCCGAGGAAACCATTTCCGGCAAGCACATCATCGTGGCCACGGGCTCCAATGCCCGCGCATTGCCTGGCGCGCCGTTCGACGAGGAAAACATCCTGTCCAACGACGGTGCGCTACGCATAGGCGCGGTGCCCAAGAAGCTGGGCCTGATCGGCTCCGGCGTGATCGGCCTTGAAATGGGCTCGGTGTGGCGCCGCCTGGGTGCCGAGGTGACGGTGCTCGAAGGCCTGCCGACCTTCCTGGGCGCGGTGGACCAGCAGATCGCCAAGGAAGCCCACAAGGCTTTCACCAAGCAAGGCCTCAAGATCGAACTCGGCGTCAAGGTCGGCGAGATCAAGTCCGCCAAGAAGGGCGTGTCGGTCGCCTATGTCGATGCCAAGGGACAGGCGCAGGCGCTGGAGGTCGACAAGCTGATCGTTTCCATCGGCCGCGTGGCCAACACCATCGGCCTGGCGCCGGAAGCCGTGGGCCTCAAGCTCGACGAGCGCGGCGCGGTGGTGGTCGATGACCAATGCAAGACCAACCTGCCCAACGTTTGGGCCATCGGCGACGTGGTGCGCGGCCCCATGCTGGCGCACAAGGCCGAGGAAGAGGGCGTGGCGGTTGCCGAGCGCATCGCCGGCCAGCACGGCCACGTCAACTTCAACACGATTCCCTGGGTCATCTACACCAACCCTGAGATCGCATGGGTGGGCCAGACGGAAGAGCAGCTCAAGGCCGCCGGCCGCGCCTACAAGGCCGGCACCTTCCCCTTCATGGSCAACGGCCGTGCGCGGGCGCTGGGCGATACCACCGGCATGGTCAAGATGCTGGCCGACGCCGCCACCGATGAAATCCTGGGCGTGCACATCGTCGGGCCTTTCGCCAGCGAGTTGATCGCCGAATGCGTGGTCGCCATGGAGTTCCGCGCCAGCAGCGAGGACATCGCGCGCATCTGCCACGCGCATCCGTCGCTGAGCGAGGCGACCAAGGAAGCCGCGCTGGCGGTGGACAAGCGCACGCTGAACTTCTGATCTGGCCGGGCACGGGTCCGTGACTCAACCGGTACGCGCGGCGTACGACGCTGAACTGGCGGCGCGGGGTTATCAAAGCGACCCCGCGCAGTTGCGCGCCGTCGAGGCGCTGGAGCGCTGTGCCTCGGAATGGGCCAACTTCAAGGAGCAGCGATCCAATGCTTTCAAGAAGCTGATCAACCGGCCCGACATTCCGCGCGGCGTGTACATGTACGGCGGCGTCGGGCGCGGCAAAAGCTTTTTGATGGATTGTTTTTTCGGCGCCGTTCCGCTGCGTCGGAAAGTCCGGCTGCATTTTCACGAGTTCATGCGCGAGGTGCACCGTGAACTGCAGGACCTGCAGGGCACGGCGAACCCGCTGGACGAACTCGGCCGGCGCATGGCCAAGCGCTATCGCCTGATCTGCTTTGACGAGTTCCACGTGGCCGACATCACCGACGCCRTGATTCTTCATCGCCTGCTGTCGGCCTTGTTCGAGAACGGCGTCGGCTTTGTCACTACCTCCAACTTTCACCCGGACGAGCTGTACCCGAACGGCATGCATCGCGACCGCGTGCTGCCGGCCATCGAACTGCTCAAGGCCAACCTGGAAGTCATCAGCGTCGACAACGGCACCGACTACCGCAGGCGCACCCTGGAGCAGGCCAGGCTCTACCACACGCCGCTGGGCYCCCAGGCCGATGCCGAAATGACGGAAACTTTCAACGCGCTGGCGGAGTCCCAGGATGAAAACCCGGTGCTGCAGATCGAGGCCCGGCAGATCCAGGCCAGGCGCAAGGCGGGCGGGGTGGTGTGGTTCGACTTCAAGACGCTGTGCGGCGGCCCGCGCTCGCAAAACGACTACCTGGAGATCGCGACCCAGTTCCATACCGTGCTCTTGAGCGACGTGCCTTACATGCCGTTACGGATGGCTTCCGAGGCGAGGCGCTTTACTTGGCTGGTGGATGTGTTGTACGACCGGCGGGTCAAGCTCATCATGTCGGCAGAAGTGCCTCCGGAGGCGTTGTACACCGAGGGGCCGCTGGTGCACGAGTTTCCTCGCACCGTCTCCCGGCTCAACGAAATGCAGTCGAAGGAATTCCTGGCGCTTGAACGCCGAAACGTGGATACGACCCTCACATGAAAAAATTCGCCGTCGCATGCTTTATCGCCACCCTGGGCGTGCTTGCGGGCGCGCAACCCGCGGTGCAGGAGCCGGCCGCGCCCGCCGAAGCGCCGCGCAGCATTGACGCCGATCGCGCCAGGATCAACGCGGATCGCGCGCGGCTCGAAGCGGGTTTCCTGGCCGAAGATGCGGAGTGCTATAAAAAATTCGCCGTCAACAGCTGCCTGGGGAAGATCAACGAGCGGCGGCGCGAGGCGATGGGCGACCTGCGACGGCAGGAGATCCTGCTCAACGATGAAGAGCGCCGCATCAGGGGCGCCGAGCAGGTTCGCAAGACCGAAGAGAAATCGTCGCCCGAGAAGCAGCAGGAAGCCGCGGACCAGCGAGCCAAAGCCGCGGCGGATTACCAGTCGCGCCTGGAGCGGGAAAAGAAGAAGAACGAAGACCGCGCTGCCGCCAAAGCCGGTGAGCAAGGCAACAGCGACGCCAGCGCCGCCCGGTTAAAGGGAAGCCAGGAAAAATCCCAGGGCAGGGCTGACAAGCAGGCTACGGCGGCCGCCGAAGCCAAGAAATTGAGTGAGCGCCAAAAGGAAGCGCAGGAGCGCAAAGCCCAGCACGAAAGCGACCGCCTGAAGCAGACCAAGCCGCCGGCCAAGTCCCTGCCTTTACCCAACTAGGCGGGCAGGGGGCTCAGGGGCCAGTGGCTCGAGCTTGACGATCACCAGCGAGAGGTTGTCGCCGCCGCCCCGCGCGCGGGAGCGCGCTTTCTGGATCAGGAATTCGGTGGCTTCACGAGGYGACAGCATGGACAGGGCTGAGCCCATTTCGCTGGCGCTGAAGTAGTGCCACACGCCGTCGCTGCAGGCCAGCAGCACGTCTTCGGGGCGCAACTGGGGGATGAAGTGGTGCGTGATGGGCGGCGCTTCTTCGGTGCCCAGGCAGCCCATCAGGATGTTGGACTGGGGATGGACATTGGCTTCGTCCTCGGTAATCTCGCCCTTGTCGACCAGCGTCTGCACGTAGGAATGGTCGACCGTCCGATGCACCAGCTTGCTGCCCTGGTAATGGTAGATGCGGGAATCGCCGGTATGCACCCAGTGGCAGTCGCCGCCCGGGTTGATCAGGAAAGCCGCCAGCGTGCTGTGCGGTTCCTGTTCGGCCGAGATCGCGGTGAGCTTGATCACGATGTGCGCTTCCTCGACGATCTGCTTGAGCATCGCGGGGGCGTCATCGGTCGCGGGGTCATAGCGGTCAAACAGCTGCTTGGTGGTCAGCATGACCTGGTCGGAGGCCTTGCGCCCGCCGCTGCGTCCTCCCATGCCGTCGGCCACGATGCCCAGCATGCAGCCGGGAATCCGCGAGTGGCTGAACAGGTTGACCTGGTCTTGCTGGTAGTCCCGATCTCCTTTGTGGATACCGGTGGAGGCGGTGATTCGATAACCTTTGGACATTGTGTGGTCGTTCGGGCGCGAGGCTCGATTTATGGTCGCAATCGACGTATTATCAAGCGAAGCAGCGCGTACGGATAAAAAACCTTGGACTTAAATTTACATTCCCCGGAACGGCAGCTGATCGAACTGAAAATGGAGCACGCGGACCTCAATGCCCTGGTAGACATTGCGGCGCACTCCTTGCCCATCGACGAACTGCTGCTCAGGCGCCTCAAAAAGCGGCGCCTGCAGCTGCGTGACCAGATCGCTCAACTCGAGCTGTCGCTGGATCCCCCCGAGCC
>NZ_JBFUBY010000327.1:0-4181 GCF_056405515.1 Polaromonas sp. P1_G2 | reverse complement strand
GACGTGGGCGCCAAGAGCGAAATCTACAAGCTGCTCAATGCGCTGGCGGCGCAAGGCCGCGCGATCGTGATGATCTCTTCGGAACTGCCCGAGGTGCTTCGCCTGAGCCACCGCATCGTGGTGATGTGTGAGGGCCGCATCACCGGCGAGCTGTCGGCCAGAGAGGCCACCCAGGAAAAAATCATGCAGTTGGCCACCCAGCGCGAAGCGCCGGCGGCCGTTTCCAGCCTGGTTGCCGTTGGCGCCTTCTAAAACAACAACGGAACCTTCCTCCATGACCGTCTCCAAGTTGCTGCAGGGTTTTAAAACTGCGGCCTTCAGCAGCAATACCCGTCAAAAGCTTCTGGCGTTTGCCAGCTTGCTGGGTTTGCTGATTTTCTTCAGTGTGGCCTCACCCAGCTTCATGCAAACCGACAACATGGTGGGCATTTTGCAGGCCACCGCGGTGAACGGCGTGCTGGCCATTGCCTGCACCTTCGTCATCATCACCTCGGGCATAGATCTTTCGGTGGGCACCCTGATGACGTTCTGCGCCGTCATGGCCGGGGTGGTGTTGACCTACTGGGGCCTGCCCTTCYACCTGGGCGTGCTGGCGGCGATCTTCTTCGGCGCGCTCTCAGGCTTCATCTCGGGCATGCTGATTGCCAAGCTGAAGATTCCGCCCTTCATTGCCACGCTGGGCATGATGCTCATGCTCAAGGGCCTGTCGCTGGTCATCACCCATTCCAAGCCGATCTATTTCAACGACACGCCTGAGTTCTCGCTCATTTCCCAGGAATCGCTGATCGGCTACTTCCTGCCCGAACTCCCCATCCCCAACGCGGTGCTGATCCTCTTTGTGGTGGCGGTGCTGTCCAGCCTGGTGCTGAACAAGACGGTGCTGGGCACCTACACCTTCGCGCTGGGCAGCAACGAAGAGGCAGTGCGCCTGTCGGGCGTGAACGTGGACCGCTGGAAGATCATTGTCTACACGCTGAGCGGCGCGATCTGCGGCATAGCCGGCCTGCTCATCGCCTCGCGCCTGAACTCCGCACAGCCCTCACTGGGCCAGGGCTACGAGCTGGACGCGATTGCCGCCGTCGTGATCGGCGGCACCTCGCTCAGCGGCGGGGTCGGCACGATCCTGGGCACCATCATCGGCGCTTTCATCATGAGCGTGCTGACCAACGGGCTGCGCATCATGTCGGTGGCCCAGGAGTGGCAGACCGTGGTGACCGGCCTGATCATCATCGCGGCGGTATATGCCGACATCTTGCGAAAGCGCAGGTAGATGCAAGCAAACGCCGTCTCAGCCGCCGGGCCGCCTGCGTGCGGTCCTTAGCAAGGAGAACCCCAAATCCCCAGCCCATGCAGACGTTTGATTTTGATATTCATCGCAGCAAACCATAACGATCAGGAGACGACATGATTTTGAAACGAACACTTTTAAGCCTCGCGCTGGGCCTTGGCCTGGCTTCCACCTTGAGTACGGCGCTGGCCGCCGACGAGATCTACATCCCGATGATCTCCAAGGGCTTTCAGCACCAGTTCTGGCAGGCCGTCAAGGCAGGGGCCGAGCAGGCCGGCAAGGACTACAAGGTCAAGGTGACCTTCGAAGGCCCCGAGAGCGAGAGCATGGTGGACAAGCAGATCGACATGTTCGCGGCGGCGCTGGCCAAAAAACCGTCGGCCATCGGCTTTGCCGCGCTGGACAGCAAGGCGTCGATCCCGCTGCTGAAAAAAGCCCAGGCCGCCAAGATCCCGGTCATCGCCTTTGACTCGGGCGTGGACAGCGACATTCCGGTGACCACAACCACCACCAACAACGTGGCCGCCGCCGCCCTGGCCGCCGACAAGATGGCCGAGCTGATCGGTAAAAGCGGCGATGTCGCCCTGGTCGTGCACGACCAGACCAGCCGCACCGGTATCGACCGCACCGACGGATTTGTCAACCGCATCAAGTCGACTTATCCCAACATCAAGATCGTCAGCGTGCAGTACGGCGGCGGCGACCAGCTCAAATCGACCGAGATCACCAAGTCCATCCTGCAAGCCAATCCCAACCTGAAGGGCATTTTCGGCGCCAACGAAGGCTCGGCCATCGGTGCGTTGAACGGCGCCAGGGAGATGAAGCGCAAGCTGGTGATCATCGGCTACGACTCCGGCAAGCAGCAAAAAGCCGCCATCCTGGACGGCTCCATGGCCGGCGCCATCACCCAGAACCCGGTCGGCATCGGCTACAAGACCGTCGAGGCGGCGGTCAAGTCCCTCAAGGGCGAGAAGCTGCCCAAGGTCATAGACACCGGCTTCTATTACTACGACAAGACCACCATCAACGATCCCAAGATCGCGGCGGTCCTGTATGACTGATGGGTGCGGCGGCCTCAAGGCTGCCACGCGCTGAAGCGCTTCTTCACCAGGCAAACGGCAATCCTTCATGAGCACTATCCAATCCATGCGTGTCATCGACGTGCGCTTTCCCACGTCGCGGCATCTTGACGGCTCGGATGCGATGAATCCGGACCCGGATTATTCGGCTGCCTATGTGGTGCTGGAAACCGGCCAGCCGGGGCTCGAAGGCCATGGCCTGACGTTCACCATAGGCCGCGGCAATGAAATCTGCTGCGCCGCCATCGAAGCCATGCGCCACCTGGTGGTCGGCCTGGACATGGACTGGGTGACCGCGGACATGGGCCGTTTCTGGCGTTACATCACCTCGGACAGCCAGCTGCGGTGGATAGGCCCGGACAAGGGCGCCATCCACCTGGCGACGGCCGCCGTGGTCAACGCCGTGTGGGACCTGTGGGCCAAGCAGGAGGGCCTGCCGGTGTGGAAGCTGGTGGCCCGCATGAGCCCGGAAGAAATCGTCAGGCTGATCGACTTTCGCTACATCACCGACTGCATCACGCCGGCCGAAGCACTGGCGCTGCTGACGCGCCAGGCCGCCGGCAAGGACGCGCGCCTGGAGACGCTGGAGCGGGAAGGCTACGCCTGCTACACCACTTCCGCCGGCTGGCTGGGCTATGACGACGAAAAGCTCAGGCGCCTGGCCCAGGAGGCGGTGGATGCCGGCTTTTCGCACATCAAGCTCAAGGTGGGCCGCGACCTGCAGGACGACATCCGGCGGGTGCGTGTCGCCCGCGAGGTGCTCGGCCCCGACCGCACCCTGATGATCGATGCCAACCAGGTGTGGGATGTGAACGAGGCGATTGAATGGCTGGGCCACCTGGGTTTTGCGAAACCCTGGTTCATCGAGGAGCCGACCAGCCCCGACGACATCGAGGGGCATCGCCGCATCCGCGAGGCGGTCAAGGGCGACATGCAGGTCGCCACCGGCGAGATGTGCCAGAACCGCGTCATGTTCAAGCAGCTCATCATGCAGGGCGCCATTGACGTGGTGCAGATCGACGCCTGCCGGCTCGGCGGGGTCAATGAAGTGCTGGCCGTGATGTTGATGGCCGCCAAGTACGGGCTCAAGGTGTGCCCGCATGCCGGCGGGGTCGGCCTGTGCGAATACGTGCAGCACCTGTCGATGATCGACTACCTCTGCATCGCCGGCACCAAGGAAGGCCGGGTCATCGAATACGTGGACCACCTGCACGAGCACTTTGTGGATCCCTGCGTGATTCGCAATGCCGCCTACATGCCGCCGCAGCGGCCGGGTTATTCGATCGAGATGAAGCGCGAGTCGCTGGCGCAGTACGCCTTCAGGGCTTGACGGCCCGCCGCCCCTTCATTGCCTGCCCCACCCATGACCAACAGACGAGACCGGAGCCCCACGATGGACTTATCGACCGACCGCGAAATTGCCGACACGGCAGTGTTCCTGCCGCCGGGCGCCATGAACAGACATCCACACCGCCGAAACGCCATGCGGCGCTGCCAGCCACCGGGCCTGAAGAGCACGGTGAAAGCGGGCCGCCATGTTTTCCCCGCCCGAACCGGGTTCGCTCTGGGCAGCCATGCCGGCGAATGGGCATATCCGGACTTCTTCAACTGACTCAATCCAACCACAGAAAAGAGAGACAAATCATGAAAAGTGCTATCCGTAGTATGTACCTGGGCGTTGCCTGCGCGGCCGTGCTGGCTCCGCAAATGGCCTCTGCCCAGTCCACCGTCACCTTGTACGGACGGGTCGTGTCAGGCCTGGCCTATATCGACCATGTGTTTGACCCGGTGGCCAATGCCAGCTTCTCCAAAAC
>NZ_JBFUBY010000326.1:0-4200 GCF_056405515.1 Polaromonas sp. P1_G2 | reverse complement strand
GCCCACACCCTGGTCGATGCTGAAGGAGCCGGTCTTCACGATGCCTTCTTCCAGGCTCCAGCCTTCGCTGCGGGTGTACTGGAAATAGAGGTCGGCGTCGTCGGCGCCGTGGGAGGTGATTTCACCGAGCGCGCGGCTCAAATGCGCCTGCGTGAGGCCGAAAGGCGCCAGCAGCAATTTCTGGGCGATCTCCAGCCGCCCCGAGGTCGACTCCACCGTCGGCCGGGCGGACGATGAGGCCGTGGACTTGTTGGGGGCGGAGGCGGTGGTGGAGCGGAGTGAGGTCATGCGGCCATTGTAGGCAGTCTGCCTCCGCGACGGGGTAGCGGGGTTTTGCCCGCAACCGCGGTGAAACGGCCCGAAAAGCCCGCTCAGCCGCCCTTGCTGCCCAGGTGTTGCAGGTGCTTGAACAGCGCGGCGTCGTCCTCCGCCGCCAGCCCAGCCTGGTGGGCCTCGGCGAAAACCCGGCTGGCGCGCTCGCCCAACGGGCCGTCGAAACCGGCCGCGCGGGCCGCCGTGACGGCCAGCCGCGTGTCTTTTTCGAGCAGCGTCACATGGGCGCGCGGCGCGTAGTCGCCGGCAATCGCCCGGCGCATGCGGTCCGAGCCTATCCAGCTCTGGCCGCTGGACTGCTCGATCACGTCCAGGGTTTTCGCCAGATCCAGCCCCAGGCGGCCGGCCAGGGCCAAGGCCTCGGCCGCGCCCACCAGGTTGATGCCCGCCAGCAGGTTGTTGACCAGCTTGGTACGGGCGCCGTCGCCGGGCTTTTCGCTGATGTGGAACACTTTGGCCGACAAGTCCCGCAGCAAGCCGGCCTGCTGTTCCTGCACAGCCTGTTCGCAGGCCAGCATCAGGCTCATGGAGCCGTCGCGCGCCCGGGCCGGCCCGCCCGACATGGGCGCATCCAGCGTGTGCACGCCGCGCTCGGCCAGCCGGGCGGCGAAGGATTCGACGTCTTGCGGCGCGATCGTCGGGCACAGCATCACGGCATGGCCGGGCCGCAGCATGCGGGCCAGGCCTTGCTCGCCAAACAGCACTTCCTCGGTTTGCGCCGCATCGACCACGCAGACGATAAAAGCCCCTGAATCCGCCGCAGCGCGGGCGGGATGGGCAACAGCCGCGGCGCCCAGTTGCGCCATGGCCGCGACCTTGGCTGCGTCAGTGTCGCAGACCCGGACGTCCCAGCCCTTGGCGAGCAGGTTGGCAGCCATGCCGCCACCCATGTTGCCCACCCCGATCACGGTCACGATGCGGGCGTTCAAAGCAGCCGGCCTCTCAGGTCTGCACCAGGCGCTTGGCCTTGGCGATCGACATCAGCATGCCTATGGCCAGGCCCAGCGTGACCATGGCGGTGCCGCCGTAGCTGATGAAGGGCAGCGGTACACCCACCACGGGCAGGATGCCGCTGACCATGCCCATGTTGACGAAGGCGTAGGTGAAAAAAATCATGGTCAGCGCCCCCGCCAGCAGGCGCGCGAACAGGGTCGAGGCCTCCAGTGCGATGGCCAGCCCGCGCAGGATCAGGAAGATGAAGCCGGCGATCAGCAGCAGGTTGCCCAGCAGGCCGAACTCTTCGGAATAGGCGGCGAAGATGAAGTCGGTGGTGCGCTCGGGAATGAATTCCAGGTGCGTCTGCGTGCCGGCCATGAAGCCTTTGCCGGTGATGCCGCCCGAGCCGATGGCGATCATGCCCTGGATGATGTGAAAGCCCTTGCCCAGCGGATCGCGCGATGGGTCCAGCAGGGTGCAGATGCGCTGCTGCTGGTAGTCGTGCAGGATGGGCCAACGCACGCCGTCGGCGCAGATCTGCGGCTCGAACCACACCACCAGAAACACGCCGACCAGGCCCAGCAGCACGGGCGGCAGGATCAGCTTCCAGCTCAGTCCCGCAAAAAAGATTACCGCGAGGCCGGCGGCCAGCACCAGCAGCGCAGTGCCCAGGTCGGGCTGTTTCATGATCAGGCCCACGGGCATGGCCAGCAGCAGCACGGCGGCCACGTAGTCCAGCGGACGCAGCTGGCCCTCGCGCTTCTGGAACCACCAGGCCAGCATCAGCGGCATGGCGATCTTGAGGATTTCGCTGGGCTGGATCACCACGCCCACATTGAGCCAGCGCCTGGCGCCTTTTTTGGTCAGGCCGAAAATCGCGACGGCCACCAGCAGGCTCACACCCGCGATATACAGCGGTACGGCAAAGGCCATCAGGCGCTGCGGCGGCACCTGCGCCACCACGAACATGATGGCCCCGGCGATCAGCATGTTGCGGCCGTGGTCCACAAAGCGGCTGCCGTGGTCGTAGCCCGAGGAATACATGATCAGCAGGCCCGCGCAGGCCAGCAGGAAGACGGCAAACGCCAGCAGGCCGTCAAAACCCTGCAGCAGGGGCAAAGTTCGCTGGTAAAGAGAGGGTTTGTCGAAAACGGCTGACATGCCGGGGATTATCCGCCAGGGCCCGCGGCCCGGGCCCAAAGACCGTGGACTCCCGTCTACCATGGCGGCATGCGCACCACCCACCTGCTCTACCTGCACGGCTTTCGTTCTTCGCCGCAATCCATGAAAGCCCAAAAAATGGCGGCCATCGTAGCGCAGCGCCACCCGGCCGTGCACTGGTACTGCCCGCAATTGCCGCCCTCGCCCGAGGCCGCGCTGTGCGGGGTGATGGACGAAATCGCTCGCTGGCCGCTTGAAGCCGGCTACCAGGGCCTGGCCGTGGTCGGCTCCTCGCTGGGCGGCTTTTATGCCACCGCCGTGGCCGAGCGAACCGGCTGCAAGGCTGTGCTGCTCAACCCGGCCGTGGAGCCGGCGCGCGACCTGGCCCGCTACATCGGCGAGCAGACCGCCTGGCATGACCCCAACGAGCATTTTTTCTTTGAGCCGCGTTTTGTCGACGAACTCAAGGCCCAGCACACCGGGCCGCTCAAGGCACCCGAAAACTACCTGGCCTTTATCGCCAAGGGCGACGAGGTGCTGGACTGGCGCGAAATGGCCGGCCGCTATGCGGGCGCGCACCTGCGCATCCTCGAAGGAGGCGACCATGCGCTGAGCGACTTTGACGCGCATGTGCCGGAAATCCTCGATTTCCTGGCGCTGGCCTGAAAATCTCCCCCAACATGGCCTGATTACACTAACCCCAAGTCATCAAAGACACCAAAGGGATCCCGTTTTGTTTGTATTGTTTGAAGAAGCCGGCAAGTTTCTGGCCGGCCGCATTTTGTCCGAGAGCGATGCCTCGCTGCAGGTGGAGCTCGACTCGGGCAAACGCGTCAAGGTCAAGGGCGTCAACGCCCTGCTGAAATTCGAGAAGCCCGCGCCCGCCGAGCTGATGGCCGCCGGGCAAAAACTGAGCACCGACATCGAGCTCGACCTGGCCTGGGAATTCGCCGGCGAAGGCGAATTCGGCGTCGCCGACCTGGCCCGCGACTATTTCAGCGCCGACGGCAAACCCGCCACGCTGGAGCAGCAGGCCGCCGCGTTGTTCCGCCTTTACGACGCGCCGCATTACTTCCGCCGCGCCGGCAAGGGCCGCTTCAAGAAAGCGCCCGCGGAAATCCTGCAGCAGGCGCTGGCCGCCATCGAGAAGAAAAAGCAGGTGGCGGCACAGATCACCGCATGGGCCGAAGAACTGGGCCGCGGCGAATGCCCGGCGCCGGTGCGCGAGCAGCTCTACAAAATATTGTTCAAGCCCGACAAGAACAGCCCCGAGTACAAGGCCGTGGTCGAGGCCTCGCGCGCCACGCATACCGCGCCGCTGGATTTGCTGCAAAAGGCCGGCGCCATCGCCTCGCCCTACCAGTTCCACTGGAAGCGCTTCCTGTTCGAGAACTTCCCCAAGGGCACGGGCTTCCCGGCGCTGCAGGCGCCCGAGGTCAAGGACGAACTGCCGCTGGCCGACGTGAAGGCGTTTTCCATCGACGACTCGGCCACCACCGAAATCGACGATGCGCTGTCGGTGCAGGGCCTGGGCAGCGGCACCGTCACGCTGGGCATACACATCGCCGCGCCCGGCCTGACCGTGCTGCCCGGCAGCCCGATTGACACCGTGGGCCGCGCGCGGCTGTCCACCGTTTACATGCCGGGCTACAAGCTGACCATGCTGCCCGACGAAATCGTCAAAAGCTACACGCTGCAGGAAGGCCGCAATTGCCCATCGCTGTCGCTGTACCTCACGATTGACGAGGCGACGCTGGAAATCAAGGAAAG
>NZ_JBFUBY010000325.1:0-8799 GCF_056405515.1 Polaromonas sp. P1_G2 | reverse complement strand
CGCCTATGTCCTTTGGCAGGGCCTTGAGCGCCAGCGCGGCGTCGCGGTCGCTATAGCCCAGCGCCACCAGCGCCTGCAGGATGTCGGACTGGGCGTCGTTGGCCACGCTGACCTGCACGCCGATGTCGGCGCCCAGCTTGCCCTTCAATTCGAGCAGCAGGCGCTCGGCGGTTTTTTTGCCGATGCCGGGCACCTTGATGATGCGGCCGGCCTCCTGCTGGGTCACTGCTTGCGAGAGCTCTTCGACACTCATGCCGCTTAGCACGCTGAGCGCGGTGCGCGGGCCGACGCCGGAAATCTTGATCAGTTGGCGGAAGGCGGCGCGCTCGGTGGCGCTGCCGAAGCCGTAGAGGATTTGCGCGTCTTCGCGCACCACAAAATGCGTCAGCAGGCTGACTTTTTCGCCCAGGCCGGGCAGGTTGTAGAAGGTGCTCATGGGCACCAGCACCTCGTAGCCGACGCCGTTACAGTCCACCAGGATTTCCGGGGGATTTTTTTCGGCCAGTTGGCCGGAGAGTCTTCCAATCATGGGCAAATCTTATCAGTCGCGCCTGTTTCCACACCAGACGACGATCCACCGCCAGGGAAGCGCCGGGAGGCTTGCGGATCCGGCCGGAATTCCAGAGTTCCCGTGAAAACGCAGTCATCTATAGAATCCGGCGAAAGAGGGGGAGTCAAAAGAAATGTCGATCTATCGATTGAAGCCGCGTTTTCAGGCCCTGCTCAGGCCCCTGGTGAGGTGGCTGCACGCCCTGGGCGTGACCGCCAACCAGGTCACGCTGGCCGCTTGCGTGATTTCAACGACCCTGGGGCTCTGGCTTTTCTTCGCGCAGCCTTCACCGCTTGCTTTCGGCCTGATTGCCCTGTGGATGCTCGTGCGCATGGGCTTCAATGCCATCGACGGCATGCTGGCGCGCGAGCACGGCCAGCAAAGCCCCCTGGGCGCCTTTCTCAACGAACTGACCGACGTTGTGTCGGATGCCGCGCTTTACCTCCCCTTTGCCCTGGTGGCGCCTTTCAGCCCCTTCTGGCTTGGCACTGTGATCGTGCTGGCCGGCCTCAGCGAATTCGCGGGCGCGCTCGGGCCCACCATAGGCGCATCGCGCCGCTACGACGGCCCGCTCGGAAAAAGCGACCGGGCTTTTGTGTTCGGCGCGCTGGCGCTTTATGTCGCATCGGGTTGGCCCCTGCCGGCATGGACCGCCTGGCTGATGCCGCTGCTTGCCGCCCTCATCGCCTGGACCATTGCCAACCGGACACGCCTGGCCGTGGCTGAGGCAAAAACTCTTGCGACCCATGCCAACAACAACCCCAAGGATTGAATGAGCACTTCCCGCACCCCCGACGAACACCACTTCAGCACGCATGACGGGCAGTCCCTGTTTTACCGGCACTGGCCCGCCACGCAAGGCCCGAGGCGCGGCGCCGTCGTGCTGTTCCATCGCGGCCACGAACATGGCGCGCGCATGGCACACCTGGTGGATGAGCTCAACCTTCCGGAGTTCGACTTTTTCGCCTGGGATGCGCGCGGCCACGGCCGCTCACCGGGCCAGCGCGGCTACAGCCCCAGCTTCGCGACCTCGGTGCGCGACGTGCAGACCTTTGTCGACCACATCGGCAGCGCGCACGGCGTGCCGGAGCGCGACATCCATGTCATCGCGCAAAGCGTGGGAGCGGTACTGATCGCGACCTGGGCGCACGACTATGCGCCCAGGGTTCGCGGCCTGACGCTGGCCTCACCGGCTTTCAAGGTCAAGCTCTACGTGCCTTTCGCGCGCGCCGGGCTGGCATTGATGCACAAGCTGCGCGGCCTGTTTTTCGTCAACAGCTATGTCAAGGCGAAGTTCCTCACGCACGACCCCGCGCGCATCGCGAGCTACGAAAGCGACCCGCTGATCTCGCGCCCCATCGCGGTCAACATCCTGCTGGACCTGTACACGGCGGCCGACCGCATCGTGGCGGACGCCAATGCCATCACCCAGCCGGTGCAGTTGCTTATCTCCGGCGCCGACTGGGTGGTGCACCACAAACCCCAGCACCGCTTCTTCGAGCGCCTGGGCAGCGCCGTGAAAACCAAGACCGAGCTGCCCGGGTTTTTTCACGACACGCTGGGCGAGAGGGACCGCGCGCCGGCGGTGCTGGGCATACGCAGCTTCATCCTGGAGCGCTTTGACGCCCCCACGCCGCCCGTCGACCTGCGCGAGGCCCACCTGCGCGGCGAAACGGCCGATGAATCACGCGCGCTGGCCGAGCCGCTGTCACCCCTGTCGCCGCGTGGCGCCTACTGGGCCCTGACCCGCGGYAGCCTGCGCCTGGGGGGCCTGCTTTCGCGCGGCGTCAAGCTGGGCCATGACACGGGTTTTGATTCCGGCAGCACGCTGGACTATGTTTACCGCAACAAGCCCGAAGGCGCGGGCCCTCTGGGCCGGAACATCGACAAGACCTACCTCAATTCGATAGGCTGGCGCGGCATACGCCAGCGCAAGATCCATGTCGAGGAACTGCTGCGCGAGGCCATGGAGCGCCTGGCCGCGCAGCACCGCGACGTGCGGCTGATGGACATCGCCGCAGGCCACGGCCGCTACGTGCTTGACGCCGCGCTGTCCAGCCCGGTGAAGCCGGCCTCCATCCTGCTGCGCGACTACAGCGACATCAACGTGCGCGACGGCAGCGCGCTGATCGCCGAAAAAGGGCTCGCCGGCGTTGCGCAATTCGTGCAGGCCGACGCCTTCGACCGCACCAGCCTGGCGGGCGTCGTGCCGCGGCCCACGGTGGCCGTGGTATCGGGGCTTTACGAGCTGTTTCCCGACAACGCGATGGTGCGCCGCTCGCTCGCCGGTGTCGGCGACGCGGTGGAAGAAGGCGGCTACCTGGTTTACACAGGCCAGCCCTGGCATCCGCAGTTGGAGATGATCGCGCGGGCGCTCACCAGCCACCGCCAGGGCGAAGCCTGGGTCATGCGCCGCCGCACCCAGGCCGAAATGGACCAGTTGGTGGAAGAGGCGGGCTTTCGCAAGATCGCGCAGCGCATCGACGAATGGGGCATTTTCACGGTTTCCCTCGCGGTCCGCGTCGGCGCATGACACGCCGGTTCGCGCAACGTCCCTGGAAGCGCGCGGCCGCCTGGCTGGCGCTGCTGGGGCCGCTGTTTTACGCGGCCTACGGTTTCGCCAACTGGTGGGCCGCCTCGCGCGCGGCGGTGCCGACGCTTGCCTTCGACTGGGAGCGCTCGCTGCCGTTCTGGCCGTGGACCATCTTTCCCTACTGGACCATCAACGTCTTTTATGCCCTGTCGCTGTTCCTGGCGCGTGACCGCCACACATTGGACCGGCACGGCGCGCGGCTGTTGACCGCGACCTGCCTGGCGGTGGCCTGTTTTGTGTTGTGGCCGCTGCGCTTCAGTTTCGGCCAGCCGGAGGTCAGCGGCGCACCGGCCTTTCTGTTCAATGCCTTGCGCAGTTTCGACCAGCCCTTTAACCAGGCCCCGTCGCTGCACATCGCGCTGGCGGTGATCCTGTGGGACTGGTACCGCCGTTTCGTCACCGCTGCCTGGGCGCGCACCGTGTTGCACCTGTGGGCCTTCGCGATCTGCGCGTCGGTGCTCACGACCTGGCAGCACCACTTCATCGACATTCCGACCGGCGCGCTGCTGGGGCTGGTCTGCGTGTGGCTGTGGCCGCTTGAGCGGGTGGTGTCGCTGCCGCGGGGCTGGCGCCTGGCGCGCGACGCGCGGCGCTGGAAGCTGGCTGGGCTCTACGCCCTGGGGGCGATTGCTTTTCTTGCCGCGGCGTTCGCCTTGGGCGGCCTGGGGCTTTGGCTGGCCTGGCCGGCTGCATCGCTGGCGCTGGTGGCATTGAACTATGCGGGCTTGGGCGCGCGCGGCTTCCAGATGGACGGGCGCGGGCGCATGCGCTGGGCCGCACGCTGGTTGCTGGCGCCGTACCGGCTGGGCGCCGCAGTCAACGCGCGGCTGTGGACGCGCCGCCTGCCGGCATCGGTCGAGGTCGCGCCGGGCCTGCGGCTTGTATGGGTGTGTTGCGCCCTTGGTTTTTCGCGCAGTGCCGCTGTGGCCATCACCTGGCTGCGCCTGCACGGCGCGGCCGGCAGCCTGGTGCAGGCCGAAGGGCTGGTGCGCCAGGCGCGGCCGCAAATCGTGCTGGGCGCGGCGTGGCAGCAGGCGCTGGACCATGCCACCCGCCGGACGGCAGCATGAACGACATGGATCGCGCACTGTGTTCCGCCACGGCCAGGCTGCTGCAGGCCGCCCGCATAGTGGCCGCGTGGGGACTGGCCCTGAGTGTGGTGGCAATCGCCGTCCTGGCCCTCACCGGGCGCTCATTGCCCATGCTGTCCACGATGGGTTTTGCTGCGGTGGCGCTGGTCGGCGTGCTGGAGCGCTACCTCGCCTTCCGGCTGTATTTCGATGCCGGCCTGTTCAAGGACCTGGCCGGCGGCGCCATCGCGTCACTGGGCGACCTGGACAGCGCATTGCAGCGCCTGGGCCTGCGCCCGGCCAGCGGCCAGCCGCGCGCGCTCGAAGACCGCGTGGCGGGCGCGCGCCAGCTGTTGCAGCGCCATGGCGTTGCCGTGGCCTGCCAGAGTGGGCTGTTCCTGCTGGCGCTGCTGACCCAGGACCTGCGCTGAACGCGCATCACCCCCCAAAAGGAATTGTTTTCATGAGTAGATCCCCTCAAAGCGGTTTAGGCCTGGCGGCCGCCGCATCAGCCTGGCTGATCGTGCTGGCAGCGCGGTTGCTGACCGGCGTGCGCGCCATCTGGGCAGGCACGACGCCCAAGGCGGAGCAGACGCTTTATTTCGCCAACCACACCAGCCATGGCGATTTCGTGCTGCTGTGGGCCACGCTGCCGGCGGACCTGCGCGCCATCACGCGGCCGGTGGCGGGCCAGGATTACTGGGAAACTTCGGCACTGCGGCGCTTTATCGGCAATGACGTGTTCAATGCGCTGATGATCCGGCGCGACGGTGCCGGCGGCCAGGCCGGCTCCGACCCGGTCGGGCAGATGACCGAGGCGCTGCTCGCCGGGGATTCGCTCATCATGTTTCCCGAAGGCACGCGCAACACCGGCGACGAGGTGTTGCTGCCGCTTAAAAGCGGGCTCTACCACCTGGCGCGGGCTTGCCCGCAGGTGCGGCTGGTGCCGGTCTGGATAGAGAACCTCAAGCGCGTGCTGCCCAAGGGCACGCTGGTGCCCATTCCCCTGGCCTGCAGCGTGCGCTACGGCATACCCATGGCGCTGGCCGAGGGCGAAGACAAAAACACCTTCATCGCGCGTGCGCGCRCCGCCATGCTGGACCTGCGGCCGGAATACGACCGGGCGGAGGACACGACGCCATGAACCTTTCCCCCTCCACCCAAACCACGCTGATGCTTTTCGGCGGTGTCTTCGGCGTGCTGCTGCTGGCCTCCAGCATAGGCGCACTGCTCAAGTGGCGCATCGCGCGCGGCGAGCCGCATTCGGTGATCGACAACCTTAACTCCCGCGTCAATGCCTGGTGGGTGATGATAGGCGTCATCGGCCTGTCCTTTGCCTGCGGCAGGAGCGGCGTGATCGTGCTGTTCTACCTGATCTCCTTTTACGCGCTGCGCGAATTCATGAGCCTGGCCTACACGCGGCGCGGCGACCACGTTGCGATCGCGGTGGCGTTCTTCATCGCGCTGCCGGTGCAGTATTTCCTGATCTGGATCGACTGGTACGGGCTGTATTCCATCTTCATCCCGGTCTATGCCTTCCTGGTGCTGCCCATACTCGCGGCGGTGGGCGGCGACACCAAGCGCTTTCTGGAGCGCACCTCCAAAGTGCAATGGGGCCTGATGATCTGCGTGTTCTGCATCAGCCACGTGCCGGCGCTGCTCACGCTGCAAATCCCCGGCTTTGAGGGACGCAACCTGCTCCTGATCGCCTTCCTGGTGATCGTGGTGCAGGGCAGCGATGTGGACTGGGGCACCATGATAGAAGGCCACGGCGGCATGCTGGACAGGCTGGACTCGGTGGTGTTCGCCGCGCCCATTTACTTCCACGCGCTGCGCTATTGGTGGGTTCCGTAACGAGCACCGCCCGCCTCGGAAGGGGGCAAAACGGCGGGCCCCGCGGCCTTGATATTGGAGAGACAATCACCCATCTGCCTGTATCCAGCCGGCCACGCCTGGTGCAACCCTCCCGGAAAGCCCGYCCTTGATTCTTCGCCACACCTTCACGCCGCCCAACAACACCCGCATGGGCCACCTGTGCGGTCCCATGGACAGCCACATCCGCACCATAGAGGCGGCGCTGGACGTCACGATCGCGCACCGCTTCGAGCAGTTCAAGATCGACGGCACCAAGGTGAAGGCGACGCTGGCGCTGGAAGTGCTGCAGGCTCTGTACGAAATCGCCCAGCGGCCCATAGAACCCGAAACCGTGCAGCTGATGCTGGCCGGCGACACAGCCCTGAGCACCGCGCCCGACGGCGGCATCGCGCTGACGACTCGGCGCGCCGACCTGCGCGCCCGCACCACCAACCAGGGTACCTACCTGGAAAACATCGCCACGCACGACATCACCTTCGGCATCGGCCCGGCCGGCACCGGCAAGACCTACCTGGCCGTGGCCTGCGCGGTCGATGCGCTGGAGCGCAGCACCGTGCAGCGCATCGTGCTGACGCGCCCTGCGGTCGAAGCCGGCGAGCGCCTCGGATTTTTGCCGGGCGACCTGAGCCAGAAGGTGGACCCCTACCTGCGCCCGCTTTACGACGCGCTGCATGAGTTGATGGGCTTTGAACGCGTGCAGAAGGCTTTTGAGCGCCAGCAGATCGAGATCGCGCCGCTGGCCTTCATGCGCGGCCGCACGCTGAACCACGCGTTCGTCATTCTCGACGAGGCGCAAAACACCACGCCCGAGCAGATGAAGATGTTCCTGACGCGCATCGGCTTCGGCAGCAAAGCCGTGGTCACGGGCGACGTGAGCCAGGTGGACCTGCCGCGCACGCAGCTCAGCGGCCTGGTGGATGCCGAACGCGTGCTCAAGCGCGTCAAGGGCATCGCCATCACCCGCCTGACCAGCGCCGACGTGGTGCGGCATCCGCTGGTGGCGCGCATTGTCGATGCGTATGACAAATCCCCGGGCGTGGCCGTTGCCGCGGAGGACGGCGCCGCCGAACCCGCGCCGGCCCGCCGTGCCGGCGCAAGGAGCCGCAATGGCTCTTAAGCAATTGAGCCTGTCGCTGCAGTTCGGCGACCTGAAGAACGCTGCGCGCCATCGTGCGGCCCTGCCGCGCCACGGCGTGGCCCGCTGGATACGCCACGCGCTCGCGCAGGACGGCGAGATCACCGTGCGCATCGTGGATGCCGAGGAAGGCCAGGCGCTGAACCGCGACTACCGCCAGCGCGACTACGCTACCAATGTGCTGACCTTCGACTACACGCAGGAACCGGTGGTCACCGCAGACCTGGTGCTGTGCGCGCCGGTGGTGGCTAAAGAGGCGAAAGAGAACAAAAAGACGCTGCAGGCCCACTACGCGCATTTGCTGGTGCACGGTACGCTGCATGCGCAGGGCTGGGACCATGAAACCGGCGAGGAAGACGCCGAAGCCATGGAGGCGGAAGAGATCCGCATCCTGGCGGGGCTGGGATTTAAAAATCCCTATCGCTGAAGCTGCAGGACCTACCGGCCGGGCTACGGATCAGCGCGCGATCTCTCGCACTCTCAAGATTGCCATTTCTCCAGGTAGGCAGCATAGCCGGCACGCCAGGCGGCGCCATGGAAGTTTCCGTGACTTTCATGAACCACGGAAATGGGCCAAGTGCCCATGCTGAGTCCCAGGACCTCCGCCTGACGGCAAAAATCTAGGTCGTAAAAATGGAAGTCAAAGCGCTCGTCAAAGCGCAGATTTTTATCTATCAGCAACTGGCTGTTGCAAGCCATCAGCAGGCCGTCCATTAATTTGACGGGTTGGCCCGATGGGCCAAAGAAGTTCACGGAGGAGGGAGAAAAACCACGCCCGTGGCCCACCACGCCGCTCAGGTGTTCAGGGCTGTCGAAGGTGAATTTGTCATCCAGGAACACCCAACCCGCCTGGCGCGGGACGCGGCGCCGATTGCCGGCCAGGCCCACGATGTCGAATTTTCTGACTGCCTCCCGCAAATGGTCTGCCCAGAAAAAATCGCAGAGGTGCAGGTCGTCATGGCAAAAGACCAGCAATGCGGGCCGCGCCCGCGCCTCCTCGATAGCCTGGTTGTAAACCGACGGCAGTCCGGCCGTGTTCTCTTCAAACAGCCGCACTTCCATCCCCTCGGACGGGTACAGAGCCACAGACCGGCCCAGCGCTGTTCCGGTTAAAAAATCATCAAATTTTGCGCGTGTGGCGACGACGAAACGAATCATGGGTGATCTGCGGAATTGGTGGATGAGGAGGCTGAAAGAATACCTTACCGGCCGGGCGTCGGCCAACCAGTGGGTGGCGGTGGTTTAAAGATGAAGCTGCGCGGCCTTCAGGACTTCCACTTGTCCAGGTAGGCCGCATAACCGGCGCTCCAGGATGGGCCGCCGAAGCCGCCGCCGCTTTCATGCACCACGGAAATCGGCCAGGTGCCCATGCTGAGTCCCAGCCGTTCGGCCTCGCGGCAAAAATCAAGGTCGTAGAAGTGGAAGTYAAAGCGCTCGTCAAAGCGCAGGCCTTTTTCGATCATCAGCTGGCTGTGGCAGGCCAGCAGCAGGCCGTCCAGCAGCTTGACCGGCACGCCCGACGGACCAAAAACGCTCAGGTTGGAGGACGGAAACCCGCTGCCGTGGGCCACTACAC
>NZ_JBFUBY010000324.1:0-4229 GCF_056405515.1 Polaromonas sp. P1_G2 | reverse complement strand
ATTTCAGCCCCACGATCACCATCACGCGCGAGGGCGGCACCGTGGCGTCCGGCCAGCGGCCCACCATCGTGGTGGCCGTGGAACCCGGCCAGGCCACCACCATAGGTGCCGTGGCCATAGACTTCGCCGGCGACATCGCCGAGTCGCCGGACCGTGACGCGCAAGCCCAGCGCGCCGGCATCCTGCGCGACTGGCGCCTGTCCGTGGGCCAGCGCTTCACACAAGACGCCTGGGACAGCGCCAAGACCCAGGCCCTGCGCGACCTGGTGGCGCGCCGCTACCCCGCCGGCAAGCTGGCCGGCAGCCTGGCCGACGTCGATGCGCCCGAGCACAGCGCGGCGCTCAGCCTCAAGCTCGACTCCGGCCCGCTCTACCGCCTGGGCCCCATGCAGGTCACCGGCGTCGAACGCTACGACCCGGTGCTGGTGCCGCGCCTGGCGCGCCTGACCACCGGCGCGCCCTACGACCAATACCAGCTGGTCGAGGCGCAGCAGCRCCTGGCCGCCAGCGGCTACTTCGATTCGGCCTATATCTTTGTCGACCCCGAAAGCGACCCCAACGCCGCGCCGGTGCAGGTGCAGGTGCGGGAAGCCAAATTGCAAAAAATCATCCTCGGCGTGGGCGTCACCACCGACAGCGGCCCGCGCGCCTCGGTCGAGCACACGCACCTGCGCGTGCCCGGCACCAACTGGCGCGCCGTCACCAAGCTGCAGCTTGAAAAGAAAGCCCCCTTCGCGCAAACCGAGTGGACCTCGATTCCCGATGAATCCAACTGGCGCTGGGTGGCGCTGGCGCGCGCCGAGCGCGTCGACGACGACGAACTCGTCACGCGCTCCGGCCGCCTGCGCTTCGGCCGCACCCAGGCCGGCGACCGCATAGACCGCAACGTCTACCTGCAGTACGACAGGGCCAGCGTCAGCGGCAGCGGCCAGATCAACAGCTCCGCCGCCGACGTCGGCGACGGCTCGGCCCTCACCGCCAACTACGTCTGGACCGGCCGCTACTTCGACAGCCTGATTGCCCCCAACAAAGGCTACGGCCTGGGCTTTGAACTGGGCGCCGGCAGCACCATGGGCTCGCAGCACCTGCCCCTGGGCCGCGCCGTGGGCCGCTGGCTCGGCATCGTGCCGCTGGAGCGCGGCCGCATCGCGCTACGCGCCGAAGGCGGCGCCGTGATCGCCAAGGACTCGGCCCGCATTCCCGGCACCCTGCTGTTCCGCACCGGCGGCGACACCACCGTGCGCGGCTACGGCTACCGCGACATCGGCATCAAGCTCGACAACGGCGTCATCGGCCCCGGCCGCTACCTGGCCGTCGGCAGTGTCGAATACCAGCGCCCCATGCTGAAAGACGGCCGGCCCAGCGAGTGGGAGAACACCTTTTTCATCGACGCCGGCGCCGTCGCCGACAACCCCAAAGACATGAAACCCTCCGTCGGCATAGGCACCGGTGTGCGCTGGCGAAGCCCCATAGGCCCGCTGCAGATAGACCTTGCCTACGGCGTCAAGTCCAAGCAGCTGCGCCTGCACGTCAGCGTGGGATTTGTTTTCTGATGGACACGCCCGCCACTTCCGCTGCGCCCGCAGCACCCTCCCGGCCACCCCGACCGTCACGGCCGCCGCGCCGCTGGCTGCGCGCCACGGCCTGGGCCGCGGCCGGGGTCGCCGCGCTCGCCGTCACCGCCACAGGCGGCGCCTGGTGGTGGGCCGGCACCGACGGCTCGCTGGCCACCGCGCTGGCCTGGATCGCCCGCTCGCAACCCTTGAGCGCCGAGCGCGTCACCGGTTCGCTGCGCGGCGGCGGCCACATCGACCAGTTGGTCTGGCAGCAGGACGGCCTGCGTGTGGACGTGCGTGACCTCACCCTGGCCTGGCAACCGTGGTCGCTGCTGCACGGCACGCTCAAGGTCAATCGCCTGGCCGCCGCCAGCGTGCAGGTCGACGACCAGCGCCCGCCCTCTACCACGCCCTCGGTGCCGCCCTCCGCGCTGGGCCTGCCGCTGCCGGTGCTGCTCGAAGGCTTCTCCGTCGGCCGGCTGCAATGGACCGGCGGCGCGGCGTTTTCCGCGTCGAATATCAGCGGCCACTACGCCTTCAACGGCCTGTCGCACCAGCTTGAATTGCTCAGCGCACAGTTCGCGCAAGGCCGTTACAGCGGCAAGGCCTCGCTGTCTTCACGCGGCGCGCTGCAACTCGATGCGAGCCTCAACGGAGCGCTCGATGCGCCCATCCCCGGCGGAAAAACCTCCGTGCCGCTGGCCTTCAAGGCCACGGCCAAGGGCCCGCTCACCGAGCTGCTGCTCAAGGCCGATTTGCAGATGCAAACGCAGGCGCGCAAAGGCCAGCCGCAACCGCAGGCCAGCGCCACGGCCCGCGTCATGCCCTGGGCCCCACAGCCGTTGCCGCAAGCCGACGCGAACTTCCGCGACCTCGACGTCGCCGCCTTCTGGCCCGAAGGCCCGTTCACCCAGTTGACAGGCAGCGCCAGCGTGCGGCCGGCCGACAGCGCGCCGGTGTCATCCGCTTCCGCCTGGGGCTTGCAACTGCAACTCGCCAATGCCCAGCCCGGCCCTTGGGACCAGCACAAGCTCCCGCTGGAACGGCTCGAAGGCCAGGGCGAATGGCGCGGCGGCGCGGCCCTGGTGCGCACGCTCAAGGCCAGGCTGGGCGGCGGCGATCTGCTGGCCAGCGGCGAATGGGCCGATGCGCCCGCCGGGGCCACCACGTCCAAAACCCCCGCCTGGAAACTGCAAGCCACGCTGCAACAGGTCAACCCCGCCCTGCTGCACAGCCAGCTCGCGCCGCTGCCGCTGGACGGCAAGGCCCAGGCCCACAGCCAGGGCGCAGCGATTGCCTTTGAGGCGAATGTCCAGGCGGCGCGCAACGACGCCGCCAACACAAAGAACAATCCCCTGGGCGCGCTGCGCCTGCGCGACGCCAGCGCCACCGGCAGCTGGAACGCCGAACAGGCCGGCGGCACCTTGCTGCTCTCGGCCCTGCGCGTGCGCAGCGACGACGCTGAACTGAGCGGCCAGCTCGAAGCCCAGCCCGCCGCGCAAGGCGGCAAAGGCAAGCTCACGCTGACCGCCCCCGGGCTCGATGCGCAAGTACAGGGTGAGCTGCGCCCCGCCAGCGGCAAAGGCGACTTGAGCCTGCGCGGCCGCGACATGGCCCAAGCCCTGCGCTGGCTGCAAAAGCTGCCCGGCATGCCAGCCTCACTCAAATCCGCTTCGGCCACCGGCAGCGCCGAGCTGCAGGCCGGCTGGCAAGGCGGCTGGCAAGACCCGGCCCTGCAGGCGCGGCTGGAGTTGCCCTCGCTGGACTGGCGCATGGCCGCCGCCGCACCGGCCGCCGCGGGCGCGCCTTCCACGGCGGACGCAGAGCTCATCAAGATCCGCGCCTTCCAGGCCACACTCTCGGGCCGCCTGAGCCAGGCGCAACTCAACACCCAGGGCCGCGTCGAAGCCGGCGCGCGCCGCTACACGCTGCAGCTGGCGGCCGAAGGCGGGCGCGGCGCCGCATCGCGCAACACGCCGCTCGCCGACTCAGCCTGGCAAGGCCTGCTCCAGCAACTGAGCCTCAGCGTGCAGGACCCCGCACTCGGCACAGGCGCCTGGCAGCTCAAAACCCGCAACGCCGTCCCGCTCAAATGGACGCCCTCACGCAACGGCGGCGCATTTGAAAGCGGCGCCGGTGAGGCGCTGCTGGCCGCGCCTGCTTCCGGCGCTTCAGGCACGGCCGCACCTTCGCAAGCCACACTGGCCTGGCAGCCCGTACGCTGGCGGCCAGGCCGCGAGCTGATCACCGCCGGCAAGCTCAGCGGCCTGCCCCTGGCCTGGATAGAACTTTTCGCCGGCCCGCAAATGGCCGGCGCCGGCCTGGGCGGCACACTGCTGCTCGACGGCGACTGGGACGCCACGCTGGGCGACACGCTGCGCCTCAAGGCCAGCCTGGCGCGCAGCAGCGGCGACATCACCGTGCAGGCCGAAACCGCGCAAGGCACCTCGGCGCGCGTGGCGGCCGGCGTCAAGGAAGCGCGGCTCTCGCTGCAAAGCGAAGGCGAGGCCGTCACGGTCGCGCTGCGCTGGGACAGCGAACGCGCCGGCACCGCCGACGGCCAGCTGCGCACACGCCTGGCGCGCGCACCGGCCACGGCCGGCGGCGGCTGGCTCTGGCCCGCCGACGCGCCCCTGGCCGGCCAGTTGCGCGCGCAGCTGCCGCGCATAGGCG
>NZ_JBFUBY010000323.1:0-7578 GCF_056405515.1 Polaromonas sp. P1_G2 | reverse complement strand
ATCCTGCACCTCAAGGAGGATTCGCTCGACTACCTCAATGCCTGGAAGCTCAAGGGCATCATCAACAAATACTCCGACCACATTTCCCTGCCCATCCTGATGCCCAAAGAGGAGTGGAAAGAGGGTGAAAACGACCAGCCCGGCGAGATGGTGACGACCGGCGAATGGGAGACCGTCAACCAGGCCGCGGCCCTGTGGACGCGCGCCAAAAAGGACATCACCCAGGACCAGTACGACGAGTTCTACCGCCAGATCAGCTACGACAGCGAGGCGCCGCTGGCCACCACGCACAACCGCGTGGAAGGATCGACCGAGTACACGCAGCTGCTGTTCATCCCGTCCAAGGCGCCCATGGACATGTTCAACCGCGACAAGGCCGCGGGTGTGAAGCTTTACGTCAAGCGGGTCTTCATCATGGACGACGCCCAAGCCCTGATGCCGACCTACCTGCGTTTCGTCAAGGGCGTGGTGGACTCGTCCGACCTGCCGCTCAACGTCTCGCGCGAGTTGCTGCAGGAAAGCCGCGCCGTCAAGGCCATCCGCGAAGGCTGCACCAAGCGCGTGCTGGGCATGATCGAAGACATGGCCGCCAACGATGCGGAGAAGTTCAAGGCCTTTTACGCCGAGTTCGGCGCCGTGCTCAAGGAAGGCCTGGGCGAGGACTTCGCCAACCGTGACCGCCTGGCCAAGCTGCTGCGCTTCGCCTCATCGACGACCGACACGGTCAGCGTGGGTTTTGCCGACTACAAGGCCCGCATGAAGGAGGGCCAGGACGCGATCTACTACATCACCGCCGACACCCTGGCCGCCGCGAAGAACAGTCCGCAGCTGGAAATCTTCCGCAAGAAAGGCATCGAAGTGCTGCTGATGGCCGACCGTGTCGACGAGTGGGCGCTCAACTACCTGCACGAGTTCGACGGTACGCCGTTGCAGTCGGTGGCCAAGGGCGCGGTAGACCTGGGCAAGCTGCAGGACGAGGACGAGAAAAAGGCTGCCGAAGAGGCGCAAACCCAGTTCAAGCCCATCCTGGACAAGCTCAAGGAAGCGCTCAAGGACAAGGCCAAGGACGTGCGCGCCACCACGCGCCTGGTCGATTCCCCCGCCTGCCTGGTAGTGCAGGACGGCGACATGTCGACCCAGCTGGCCCGCATGCTCAAGCAGGCCGGCCAGGCCGTGCCCGAATCCAAGCCCATCCTCGAAGTCAATGCCCAGCACCCCCTGGTCAAAAAGCTCGAGAGCAGCGAACACTTCGACGACCTGGCGCACATCCTGTTCGACCAGGCCCTGCTCGCCGAAGGCGGCATGCCGGGCGACCCTGCGGCCTACGTGCGGCGGGTCAACGCGCTGCTGGTGTAAGACCGGTCTTTACACAGGCCCCTGCAAAGCCCGCCTCGTGCGGGCTTTTTCGCGGCCTCAGGCTTCGAAGCCGCAGGCCAGCCGCGTCGCGGCGTTGCCGGGACTGGCCAGCATGGCGATGAGTTCAGCGGCGGCTTGCGCGTTTTGCGAAGCGGTGCATACCGCCGCCGTGTAGATGGTTGCCAGTTCAAATGCCTTGGGCAGGGCGGCCACCAGTTCCACGCCGGGGGTGAACAGGATTTCGGTGACCTGGGTGCAGCCGAGCAAGCCGGGCTCGTCACATTCCGCCATGGCTTTCATGGCGGCTGCGCCGTTGGGATAGGACCGTAGCCGGGCGGCGAGTTCGGCGTCCAGCCCCAGTTCCTTGAGCACCCGCATGAAGTGGATGCCGGCCGTGGCCTTCACCGGGTCGGGAAAGTAGATGCCGCGCGCGGCCTGCAGTGCGGCCTTGAGGGCGGCGGCGCTGCCGACGTCCACCGCCGGCTCGCCGGTCTTCACGGCCACGCCGGTTTTGACGGCGCCCAGCGGGCGCGCGCTAGCCGCCTGCACATGCCCGCTCTCTGCCAGTTGCGAGATCAGCGCCTGGCTCAGGATGATCACGTCGCAGGGCTCGCCTGCCAGCAAGCCGTCCTTCATCAGGCCCACGGCCCCGAAGGTGCCGGCGATGTCGAAGTGGTGTTGCGCGCGGAAACCGTCCTGCAACTGTGTCACCAGCCCTTGGGCCGCGCCACCGCTGAGAAGGTGCAGTACGGGGAAGGAGGAATGTGCCATCGTGCAGCCTTCAGTCCACCGTGATGTGGGCGGCCTTGATCACGCCCGCCCATTTGGCGATGTCCTCGCGGGTGTATTTGTCAAAGGCCTCGGGGCTCATCACCATGGGCGTGGCGCCCTGTTTTCCCCAGAGCTGCTTGATCTCCGGCTGGCCGGTGATTTTCGACACGGCCTCGTTGAGCTTGTCGACGACAGCCTTGGGCGTGCCGCGCGGCGCCATCAGGCCCAGCCAGATGGTGGCCTCGTAGCCGGGCACGCCGGCTTCATGCAGCGTCGGCACATCGGGCAGCACCTCGGAGCGCTGCTTGCCGGTAGTGGCCAGCGCTTTCACCTTGCCGGCCTTGACCTGTTCGGCCATGGTGGTGACGGCATCGAACATCACGTCGACCTGGCCGCCGATGACGTCGGTGCGTGCGCCGCTGCTGCCGCGGTAAGGGATGTGCACCAGGTACACGCCAGCCATGCTCTTAAAGAGTTCGCCGGCCATGTGGTAGGGCGTGCCCGGGCCGGACGATGCGTAGTTGAGCTTGCCGGGCCGCGCTTTCGCGTCGGCGATCAGCGCCTTCAGCGTCGAATCGGGCAGCGCCGGCGTGGCCACCAGCACCAGGTCGGAATAGTTGATGGGCGCCACCGCCACAAAGTCGCGCATCAGCTGGAAGGGCTTGTTGGCGATCAGCGTTTCATTGACCGTGTGCGCGTTCGACATCAGCAGCAGGGTATAGCMGTCGGGCGCGGATTTCGCCGCCGCGTCGGTGCCGATCACCGAGCCCGCGCCGGGCCGGTTGTCCACCACAAACGATTGCCCCAGCGCGTCCTGCAGGCGCTGCGCCATGAAGCGCGCATAGACGTCGGCCGGACCGCCCGCGGCAAAGGGCACGATGATGCGCACCGGCTTGGCCGGATAGCTTTGCGCCTGTGCCGGCGTGAACACGGCTGTGGAGGCCAGGCCGAGTGCGAGAAGAAGGCCGCGAAAGAATGGCTTGCTCATGGACGACTCCCAGGATGAAAGAAGCTATTCGACCTTGCCGATTCGTTTGACCACATCGGCCATGCGCTTCGCGTCAGCCTGCACATACTTCTCAAAATCAGGACTGTCCTGGTACAGCACCGGGCTGCCGGCGCCCAGGATCACCTCCTTGACTTTGGCGTCCTGCGCGGCGGCTCTGGCCGCGGCGCGCAGGCGCTGGGCGATGGGTTCAGGCGTGGCTGCGGGGATGAAGAGGCCCGACCATTGCGCGTATTCGGCATTGAAGCCGGCGTTCCTGAGGCTGGGGACTTCGGGCATGGAGGGCAGCACGTCGCTGCCCCAGTGCGCCAGCACGCGCAGCTTGCCGGCCTTGACCTGCTGCAGCACGGTGGCAGGGCCTGAGGACACGGCGTCTATCTGCCCGCCCAGCAGCGCCACCACCGCCGGGCCGGCGCCGGTGAAGGGGATGTGCGTGAGCTTGATGCCGGCGTTCTGCGCCAGGATTTCCATGGGCACGTGCATGGTGCCGTAATTGCCCGAAGAGCCGTAGTTGATGGCGCCGGGGCGCTTTTTGGCATCGTCGACAAACTGCTGAACCGTCTTCCAGGGCGCGTCGGCGCGCACCGCCAGCACGGTCGGGTCGGCGGTGTAGCGCGCGATGGGGCGCAGGTCGCTGAGCGCGAACATCGGGGCACGGCCCAGCAGCGCGTCGGCTTCGGGGATCACCGTGAGCGAGGAGAGCGCCATGACGACGGTGTAGCCGTCGGGTCTGGCTTTGGCCGTGTAGCCCATGCCGATGCCGCCGCCCGCGCCGGCCTTGTTTTCGATCACGACCGGCTGGCCGAGGTCGCGAGACATGGCTTCGGCCACCGGCCTGGCCACCAGGTCGGCCAGGCCGCCGGGTGGGAAGGGCACGATCATGGTGATGGGTTTGGCCGGCCAGGCGGATAGGGTGGATTGGGCGGCGCACCAGCCGTGGGATGCCAACAGCAGGGCGGCCAGCAGAAGCGGGCGAAGTTTCATGCGATGTCTCCAGACTGCCGCTTTACACGACCAGCGGCGTTTCCTGCATGGCTTCGGTCTGCTCTTCCAGCATGTCGACCTGGCCTTTCCAGTAGTCGCTGGACCCGAACCAGGGGAAATTGATCGGGAAGATGGGGTCGTGCCAGCGTTGCGCCAGCCAGGCGCTGTAGTGCACCAGGCGCAGGGTGCGCAGCGGCTCGATCAGCGCGAGTTCGCGGCGGTCGAATTCGCGGAACTCCTCGTAGCCGTCCACCAGCGCGCCCAGCTGCCGGGTGGACTGGGCCCGGTCGCCGGAAACCAGCATCCACAGGTCCTGCACGGCCGGGCCGCTGCGGGCGTCGTCGAGGTCGACAAAATGCGGCCCCGCCAGCGGCAGGCCTTCGGGCGTCCACAAGATGTTGCCGGGGTGGCAGTCGCCGTGCAGGCGCAGGGTGCGCACGTCGCCCACGCTTTCAAACACGGTTTGCGCCACCAGCATGGCTTCGTCAAAGGCCTTGCGCCAGCGCGACTCCATGTCCAGCGGGATGTAGCCGTGGGCGTCGGGGCCGCCGCCCAGCAGGATGTCGCGCGGGGCAAAACCGAAAGTCTGCAGGTTGAGTGCCGGGCGGTGGGCAAAGGGTTTGGCGCTGCCCACGGTGTGGATGCGCGCGAGGAAGCGGCCTATCCATTCCAGCACCTCGAGGTTGTCGAGTTCGGGCCGGCGCCCGCCGCGGCTGGGCGAGACGCTGAAGCTGAAACCGCCGAAGTGGTGCAGCGTTGCGCCGTCCAGCACCAGCGGGCCGACGACGGGAATTTCGGCGGCCATCAGCTCGGCGGCGAAGGCGTGCTCTTCGATGATCTGCGTGTCGCTCCAGCGGTCYGGCCGGTAGAACTTGGCGACCACCACGTCGCCCGCCAGGTCGGCATCACCCACCGGGCTTTCCAGGTGCACCTGGTAGACCCGGTTTTCGTAGCTGGACAGCGCCATCAGGCGGCCGTCGCCCAGCAGCCCCACGCTGGCCAGCGCGTCGAGCACGCGGTCAGGGGTCAGCGTCTCGTACGCATGCAGCGCGGCGCTGGCGGGGGCTTGGCTTTTGTCGGTCATGACCTGATTGTCGGCGCAGATGCCGGCCCCAGCCAGCGGGCCTTGTAAACGCCTGTGCGGGTGGGGTCGCGCCGTTCAGGGTTGCAGGATGTGGCCGGTGCGCGGATCGCCCTTGCCGGTGAGCACCTCGCGGTAGACCGCCTCCAGCGATGCCTGGCCGGTATGCCGTTGGGGAAGAAGCCAGGGCGGCCGTGCGCCGGTCACTTGCCTCGTGAAGTCTTGCCAGGCTTGCGCCAGTTGGCGGCCGAAGGCTTCGCCGCCCCAATCGGCAACGCGTTTTTTGACCTGGGCCGGCGCGAAAAACAGCACCGGCCTGGGGCCCGGTAAATCCCGGCTGCCGCCCTTGGCCGCCAGTTCGTCGACATGGGTGCCGCCTATGGAGCAGTTGTAGCGGAGCTGGCCAAAGCGGCTGTGGATGCGCTGGCGCAGGCCGACGCTGCCCGCGAAGTCGACGTAAATACAGGGCGTGTCGGCGGCGATGCTGTCCAGCTCTTCATACGCCAGCACGCGGTGGTAGCAGCCCAGGCTTTCACAAAAGGCCTTGTTGCCGGGCGAAGTCAGGCCCACGACCTCCAGGCCTGGGCGCCTGGCGAGCTGGAAGGCCGTGCCGTACGCGGTCTTGCTCGATGCGCTGGACAGCAGCAGCGTGGTGCCCCCGCCGAAGAAATCGTTGTCGGCCAGGAAATYGTCGATCAGGAAGGAGGTGATGAACAGCGGGCGCAGCAGCGACTGCACGTCCTCGGTGGCCGCGTCGTAAAACGGGTCGGTGCTGCAGCGCATGTACTGGTTGTAGACCACCGGCAGCGCCTGCCGGTGCGCGGCGCCGTCAAAAAAGCCCGAGGGCGTGACGCGTGCGGGCTGCACCACCAGCTCGCTGCCCATGGGGTAGTAGCCGTAAAACTTCTCGCCCACGGCGACACCTTCGCATGACGATTCCGTCACCACGGCGAACCCCCAGACCGGGATGCAGCCCCAGCCCTCTTCGCCGGTCGGGAAAAACTGCCAGTAATTCATCGCCTCGCCAAAGGCCGCATAGGTGATGTTGTTGGCTGTGAGCGCGAAGGACTCCACGCGCAGCCGCGCCTGGCCGGACGCCAATGGCGCGGGCGCGATGGCTTGCCAGCGGGTTTGGGACAGGGCGTCTTTGCGGACCTGGAATGTGCTGGTGGTGACTGCGGTGTTCATGCACGACACCGTAAATGAAACGGCCCGCCGGTTCAACACAGGCGGGCCGCTTTGGCGACAGCAAGTTGCCTTGCCCGTCGGTTTGATTACTTCAGGGTAATCGTCACGTCGATGTTGCCGCGGGTCGCGTTGGAGTAAGGGCAAACCTGGTGAGCTGCGTCCACCAGAGCCTGGGCGGCGGCGCGATCCATGCCGGGCAGGGTCACGTCCAGGCGCACGGCGATGCCGTAGCCGTTGGGGATCTTGCCCAGGTCAACGCTGGAGTCGATCGACACGTCGGCGGGCACGTCGATCTTCTTCATGCCACCGACGGCCTTCATCGCGCCGATGAAGCAGGCTGCGTAGCCGGCCGCGAACAGTTGCTCGGGGTTGGTGCCCGTGCCCGAGGTGCCGGGCGAGCTCAGCGTGACGTCCAGGCGGCCGTCGTCGGTCTTGGATTTGCCGTCGCGTCCGCCCGTGGTGTGGGCGTGGGCGGTGTAGAGAACTTTTTCGAGCGTGGTCATGGTGGCTTCCTTTGGAGATACCCCGGTTCGGGGCGGGTTAAAAATCAGTGAGAGTGAAAGGGATCAGGCGGTGAGGCGCTTGCGGAACGACTGGACTTGCTGCGTCAGCGACACGAGTTCAGGGATCGAGCATTGCGTGGCGCTCAGGATGCAGCCCGGGATCTTCGCGGCCTTGGCCTTGAGCTTGCGGCCCTCGGCCGTCAGCGTGATGTGCACGCGGCGTTCGTCCTGCACGGCGCGCAGGCGCGAGACCAGGCCGGCGGTTTCCATGCGCTTGAGAAGGGGGGTCAGCGTGCCTGAATCCAGGTACAGCCGTTCGCCGAGTTCGGACACCGTGAGGCCGTCCTGCTCCCACAGCACCAGYATCGCGAGGTATTGCGGGTAGGTCAGGCCCAAGTCCTCGAGCAGCGGCTTGTAGAGCTTGGTCATGGCCAGCGAGGTGGAATACAGCGCGAAACACAGCTGGTTGTCCAGCTGCAGCATGGCGTCCACGGTGTCGGTTTTGTTTGGCATCGATGGAATTATAGCTCGCAATTAAATTGTGTGCAAGTTAATTTGTTGAGAGATGTTTCAATCACCTCAAGCGTGCCGGGGTGGGCCTGGGAGTCCTAGGCGTGGCCCCAAAAGAAAAAGGCTTCAAAACCGAAGTTTTGAAGCCTTTCGGGCTTTGCTCAGCGCAAGGCTGAGTC
>NZ_JBFUBY010000322.1:0-4254 GCF_056405515.1 Polaromonas sp. P1_G2 | reverse complement strand
CATCCCGCCCGCCAACGTCTCCAACGACGACCGCGGCAAGCTCAAGACGCTGGAACGCGACCTCAAGAGCGTGGTCTTYGGCCAGGACAAGGCGCTCGACGTGCTTTCGTCAGCCGTCAAGATGGCGCGCTCGGGCCTGGGCAAGGACGACAAGCCCATCGGCTCCTTCCTGTTCTCCGGCCCCACGGGCGTCGGCAAGACGGAAGCCGCCAAGCAACTGGCCTACATCATGGGCATTGAGCTGATCCGCTTCGACATGTCCGAGTACATGGAGCGCCATGCCGTGAGCCGCCTGATAGGCGCGCCCCCGGGCTACGTCGGTTTCGACCAGGGCGGCTTGCTGACCGAGGCCATCACCAAGAAGCCGCACGCGGTGCTGCTGCTCGACGAGATCGAAAAGGCGCACCCGGACATCTTCAACGTGCTGCTGCAGGTCATGGACCACGGGACGCTGACGGACAACAACGGGCGCAAGGCCGATTTCCGCAATGTCATCATCGTCATGACCACCAACGCCGGTGCCGAGACGATGAACAAGGCGACCATCGGCTTTACCAATCCGCGCGAGTCCGGCGACGAGATGGCCGACATCAAGCGCCTGTTCACGCCCGAGTTCCGCAACCGCCTGGATGCGACCGTGAGCTTCAAGGCGCTCGACGAAACCGTCATCCTGCGCGTGGTTGACAAGTTCCTGCTGCAGCTCGAGACCCAGCTGGCCGAGAAGAAGGTTGAGGTCACCTTCACCGACACGCTGCGCAAGTACCTCGGCAAGAAGGGCTTCGACCCGCTGATGGGCGCACGCCCGATGCAGCGCCTGATCCAGGACACGATTCGCCGCGCCCTGGCCGACGAACTGCTGTTCGGCCGCCTGATGGACGGCGGGCGCCTCACGGTCGACATGAAAGTGACGGCCGACGAAAAAGGCGTGGAAACTGGCGAGGTCGAACTCGACATCCAGCCGCTGCCCAAGAAAGAGGGCAAGGCCAAACCCGAAGCCGAAGCGGCTGAGACCAACTGAGGGCTTGGCAGGCGCTGATTTTTCAGCACCCACCCAAAAGGCCGGTAGCATCACGCTATCGGCCTTTTTTCATGCCCGCCAGCGCCGCCAACCCCTTCAAATCCTGTCTTGACGCTTCCCGAACTCAGCTCCGAATGGAAAACCGGCCTTTCCCTGGCCTGGAGCGCCTACATCGCGGTGCTGTCCATCTGGATCGTGATGCAAAAGCGCGCCCCGGTGTCCACCATGAGCTGGATACTGTCGCTGGCCTTGCTGCCTTTCGCGGGCTTTGTCGTCTATTACTTCCTCGGGCCCCAGCGCCTGAAAAAGCAGCGTCTCAAGCGCCTGCGCAGCCGTGCCGGCGAGCGCGCGGGCGCGGACCTGGCCTTGCTGCGCGAGGCCGCGGAAATGGCGCCCGCGGCCCTGCGGCAGATGGCCGCGCTGGGCACCGCCGCCTGCGGCTTGCCGGTATCCAGCGCGACCTCGGTCGAGCTGCTCTCGGGCGGCGCCCGCACCTTTGACCGCATCTTCGAGGCGGTGCGCGAGGCCCGCGACCACGTCCACCTCGAGTACTACATTTTCGAGCCCGACCAGATCGGCACCCAGCTGCGCGACCTGCTGGTGCAAAAAGCCGGGGAGGGCGTCACGGTGCGGCTGCTGGTCGACGCGTTGGGCTCCAAGCGCCTGGGCAGCAGCTTCCTGGCGCCGCTGCTGGCCGCCGGAGGCCAGGTCGCGTTTTTCCACGACACCCGCATAGGCCGGCGGCTGCGCCCGGTGACCAACTACCGCACGCACCGCAAGATCGTGGTCTGCGACGGCAGCATAGGCTTTACCGGCGGCGTCAACATCACCGACGAAGAAGACCGGCGCACCCGCAGCGACGCCTACCACGATGTGCACCTGCGCATAGAAGGCAGCGCCGTGCGCTGGCTGCAGACCACCTTCCTCGAGGACTGGGCCTATACCACCGGCGAGTCCCTGAACGACGGGCAGCGCGCCTTGCCGCAGCTGTTGCCGCGGCTGCAGCCCGAAGCCGAGGCCGGCGAGATACCGGTGCAGATCGTCACCAGCGGGCCCGACACCACGCTGGAGCCCATACACCGCATGCACGTGGCGGCCATCAACGCCTCTTGCCAGCGCGCCTGGCTGACCACGCCGTACTTCGTGCCCGGCGAGCCCGCGCTGATGGCGCTGACCAGCGCCGCACTGCGCGGCGTCGACGTGCGCCTGCTGGTGCCGCGCCGCAGCGACAGCCTGATCGTCAGCGCCGCCGCGCGCTCCTACTACGACGAGCTGATCGCCGCCGGCGTCAAGGTCTGGGAATACAAGGCCCGCATGCTGCACTCCAAGACCCTGGTGGTCGACGACCACTGCGCCATGGCCGGCACTGCCAACTTCGACAACCGCAGCTTCCGCCTGAACTTCGAGGTCATGGCGGTGGTCTACGGCCCGGCGCTGGCCGGGCCGCTGGCCGAGCAGTTTGAAACCGACCTGCGCAGCGCCGCCGCCGTGCGCGCCCACAGGCCGCAGCGCTTTTTGGTACGGCTGGCCGACGCCACCGCGCGGCTGTTTTCCCCCTTGCTTTAACCATCCTTCCGAGAAGCTTCATGGCCTCCCACACCTTTCTCTGGCACGACTACGAGACTTTCGGCATCAACCCCCGGCGCGACCGTCCCGCGCAGTTCGCCGGCATACGCACCGACGCCGAACTCAATGAAATCGGCGAGCCGCTGATGCTCTACTGCAAACCCGCCAACGACTATCTGCCCGACCCGGAGTCCTGCCTGCTCACCGGCATCACGCCGCAGCTGTGCCTGGAGCGCGGCGTGGCCGAGCACGAATTCGCCGCCCGCATCGAGGCCGTGCTGGCCGAGCCCGGCACCATAGGCGTGGGTTACAACACCATCCGCTTTGACGACGAGGTCACACGCCACCTGTTCTGGCGCAACCTCATCGACCCCTATGCGCGCGAGTGGCAGAACGACTGCGGCCGCTGGGATCTGCTGGACGTGGTGCGCATGGCCTATGCGCTGCGGCCCGAAGGCATCACCTGGCCGCGCAAGCCCGACGAGCGCTTTCCCGACGACCCGAAGGCGACCCGGCCCAGCTTCAAGCTCGAAGACCTGGCGCGCGCCAACGGCCTGATGCATGACGCGGCGCACGATGCGTTGTCCGACGTGCGCGCCACCATCGCGCTGGCCCGGCTGATCCGCCAGGCGCAGCCCAAGCTCTTCGACTTTGCCTTGAGCCTGCACAAGAAGGACCGCGTCGCCGCCGAACTCGGCCTGCCCACCAGCCCGCAGACGGCCCAGCCCTTTCTGCACATCTCGGRCATGTTCCCGCCCGAGCGCGGCTGCCTGGGCGTCATGTGGCCGCTGGCCACCCATCCCACCAACAAGAACGAACTGCTGGCCTGGGACCTGTCGCAAGACCCCAGCGAGCTGCCGCTGCTGGACGTCGCCACGCTGCGCCAGCGCCTCTTCAGCAAATCCGCCGACCTGCCCGAGGGCGTGCAGCGCCTGCCCATCAAGTCGGTGCACCTCAACAAGTCGCCCATGGTGGTGCGCAAACTCGCCACCCTGACGCCCGAGATGGCGGCCCAGTGGGGCGTGGACATAGACGCCGCCCTGCGCAACGCCGAAAAAGCCGCCGGCCTGCCCGACATGAGCGCCATCTGGCCGGAAGTCTTTCAGCGCCCCAAAGAAGGCACGCCCGACGTCGATGAAGACCTCTACGGCGGCTTCATCAACAACACCGATCGGCGCCGCCTGAACCAGCTGCGCGCGCTATCGCCCGCAGAACTCGCCCACAGCCGAACCGGTTTTGACGACGACAGGCTCGAAGAAATGCTGTTCCGCTACCGCGCCCGCAATTTCCCCGAGACCCTGTCGCCCGAGGACGCCGAGCGCTGGGAGGCGCACCGCGTCGCCTGGCTGCTCGAAGGCGAGGGCGGGGCGCGCAATGTGGATGCGTTGTTCGCGCGGATCGACACGCTCTCGGAAACTGCCGACGAACGGGGGGAAGGGATTTTGGGCTCGCTTTATGAATATGCGGAGTTTGTGGCGCCAGAGGTTTAGGTGCCGGGTCTTGCGCCGGCAGGCGCCGCTCCCTCTGTTCTCTCTTCTAAGTTCTGCTGGCCGGGGGTTGCCCGGCAGCAAGTAACTTTCTTTTGCTTCGCCAAAAGAAAGTCACCAAAGAAAAGGCGACCCGCAGTCTGGGTCCCTACGCTTCGCTTCGGGCAACCTGCGGTGCTCGAC
>NZ_JBFUBY010000321.1:0-4302 GCF_056405515.1 Polaromonas sp. P1_G2 | reverse complement strand
GCGCCGTGCTGTTCCCGGTCGGTTTTGTCATGCTTTACCTGTTCGGCTTCGACCTGCTGACCGGGGTGTTCGTGCTGTGCCCGCTGGCGCTGATCGACAAGCGCCCCGGCGTCACCCTCAAGGGCGTTCTGCGCAACTGGGGCCTCGTCTTCACCGGCAACTTCCTGGGGGCCTTTACGGTGGCGGTGATGATGGCCATCTACGTCACCAACGGTTTTTCCACCGAGCCCAGCGCGGTGGGCAAGGCCATAGGCGTGGTAGGTGAAAACCGCACCCTCGGCTACCAGAAGTACGGTGCGAACGGCATGCTCACCTTGTTCGTGCGCGGCATGCTGTGCAACTGGATGGTGTCGGCCGGCGTGGTCGGTGCGATGATCTCCACCCAGGTCAGCGGCAAGGTGATCGCGATGTGGATGCCCATCATGCTGTTTTTCTACATGGTGTTCGAGCACTCGATCGTGAACATGTTCCTGTTCCCCTCGGGCTTGCTGCTGGGCGCGCACTTCACCATCATGGACTACCTGATCTGGAACGAAATCCCGACGGTGCTGGGCAACCTGGTGGGCGGCCTGGCCTTTACCGGCTTGACGCTGTACGCCACGCACATTAAAACCGGACCCGTGCGTTCCATCAAATAATCCGCCTTTAAAACAAAGCAACCTCAAAAATCCCCCGCGCATGCAAACATGCGCGGGGGATTTGCGCCACCCCACATGTCCACTGAACTGAAGATATCGGCAGGCCAGTATTCGGACAAGGGCCGCAAGGAGACCAACCAGGATTTCCACGGCATCTACGTGCCGGTGGAGCCACAGCTGAGCGCCAAGGGCATCGCCATCGCGCTGGCCGACGGCATCAGCAGCAGCGCCGTCAGCGACGTGGCCAGCCAGTACGCCGTCACCGGTTTCCTGGAAGACTATTTCTGCACCTCGGAAGCCTGGTCGGTCAAGACCTCGGCCGAGCGGATCTTGAGCGCCACCAACTCCTGGCTGCATGCGCAGACACAGAGAAGCCAGTACCGCTACGACAGCGACAAAGGGTATGTGTGCACCCTGAGCGCCATGGTCATCAAGTCGACCACGGCGCATATCTTCCATGTCGGCGATTCACGCATTTACCGGCTGCGCGGCAAGGTGCTGGAGCAGCTGACGAATGACCACCGCGTGTGGATTGCCCAGGGCCAGAGCTACCTGGGCCGCGCGCTGGGCTTCAAGCCCCAGCTTGAAATTGACTACCAGACCCAGCCGGTGGAGCAGGGCGACATCTTCTTGCTGGCCACCGACGGCGTGTATGAACACATCACCGAGCACGACATGWCCGCCATCATCCGCGGCGGCGCCGATGCGCCCGAAGGCCTTGAGCTTGCCGCCAGGGCCATTGTCGACAAAGCCTTCCAGCGCGGCAGCGAAGACAACCTCACGGTCCAGCTCGTGCGCGTCGATGCGCTGCCCCGCCGCGAGGCCGGCGAGATGCTGCAGCAGCTCTCAGGCCTGCCGCTTCCGCCCATCCTCGAGGCCAGGACGGTGTTTGACGGCTACACCATCGTCCGTGAAGTGCGGGGCAGCAGCCGCAGCCACATCTACCTGGCCACCGACAACGACACCGGCGCGCTGGTCATCCTCAAGACGCCGTCCATAGACCTGGGCGGCGATCCGGCTTACCTTGAGCGCTTCTTGACGGAAGAGTGGATTGCCCGGCGTATCAACAGCGCGCATGTGCTCAAGCCTTATGTGCCGACCCGCAAGCGCCACTATGTGTATGTGGCCACCGAATACATCGATGGGCAGACGCTGAGCCAGTGGATGATAGACAACCCCCGGCCCAGCCTGGAGGTGGTGCGCGGTCTGGTCGAGCAGATCGCCAAGGGCCTGCGTGCCTTCCACCGGCACGAGATGCTGCACCAGGACCTGCGGCCCGAGAACATCATGATCGACGGTACGGGCACCGCGAAAATCATCGACTTCGGCGCCACCCGCGTGGCCGGCCTTGTGGAGGCGGACACACCCGGCGGCCACGAGGACATCCTGGGCACGGCCCAGTATTCAGCGCCCGAGTATTTCCTGGGCGAGGGCGGCACCCCGCGCTCCGACCTCTTCTCGCTCGGCGTTATCACCTACCAGATGCTGACCGGCAAGCTGCCCTATGGCGCCGAGGTGGCCAGGTGCCGCACGCGTGCCGCGCAGGACAAGCTGCGTTATGACTCGGTGCTCTACGAGGATCGCGAGATCCCGGCCTGGATAGACGAGGTGCTGCGCAAGGCCGTGCACCCCAACCCCGCGAAACGCTACGGCGAGTTGTCGGAGTTTGTCCACGACCTGCGCCATCCCGGGCAGGCTTTCCTGCACAAGACCCGCCAGCCCTTGCTGGAGCGAAACCCGGTGGCCTTCTGGCGCGGTGTGTCCCTGATCCTGGCGGTGGTGGTTGTGGTGCTGGTGGCGCTGAAGTCTACGGCCGGCTAGGCCTTGGTCTTAGCGGATGCCGCCATAGTCCGCCAGCAGCCCGGGCAGCGCCCGGTCGGCGATCTGCAGCTGCTCGGGGCTGAACTGGGCCAGCAAGACCTGCGCGGTGGCGTCCAGCGTGGCCAGCATGTTGGAGCGCCTTTGCGCGTCGGCCAGCAGGTACTGGAAGGCGTCTTTCGCGTTCTGTTCGTCCACGATGCGCATGCCGGCTGGGCCGCTGGTCGCCATGTCCAGGAAACGCCCCCGGAAATTCTCCCAGGCCGGGCCTTGCTCTTTTGTAATCTGCAGCGCCACCCGCAGGTCAAACAGCCTGCGGCTCACCTGCTCCCAGCGTGACTGGACGCGCGGCGCCTGCGGGCCTTCCGCCTGGGCCTCGCCGGGGCGAGGGGCGCGCGCCCCTCCGGTGTTGTACTGGGCATGGCTGGTGCAAGCCAGGCCCGCCAGCAGCAGGGCCGCGGCCCCCGCTCGCCAGTGTGCCGATGAAATATGCATGTCCTCTTCCTGTGGTTGACGCGCAGCCTTGCGCGCCCCGCCTATTTTCAAGACGCTTGCGCGTCCGGCAGGTAGTGCTTCGGTAAAGGCAGAGTAAACCACAGCCGGGCGGCCGCTTCCGGCTCGCGGGCCGGCGCATTCCGGGGAAGGGAGAGAGGGTGGGGCGAAGGCGCGAAAGCCTTGCCCCGTTCAGCGGCCGCTCAGCTGTCGGCCCGTATACCGCGCAGCATGATGATGCCGCCCAGGTTGCGAGTGTCGGCGCGCATGCGCGTGCGCAGGCCTTCGGCCGTGGAGGGCGCCGGCTGCCAGCCCACCGTGATCAGCCGCTGGCGCGTCTCGCCGGTCTTGAGCACGTCGATCAGCGCCGCGCCCAGCTTGTCGCGTACCGCGGCCGGCAACGAGGCCGGGCCGGCCAGCGCGGTGAAGAGTTCCATGTCGGCGCCCATGATGCCGACCTCGCGCAGGGTCGGCAGCTCCGGCACCAGCATGCTGCGCGTCTCCGAGGTCACGCCTATCACCTTCATCTTGCCGGCCTTCACCTGCTGCATCGCCAGGCCAGGCGGCAGCAGCGCCGCCTGCAGCTGGCCGCCCAGCATGGCCGTGATGATCTGCGGGTTGCCGGGATAGGGCACATGCATCACGCCCAGGCCGCCGCTGCGGCTCTTGATCAGCTCCATGCCCAGGTGGCCCGGCGTGCCCGCGCCCGGCGAGCCGTAGTTGGCCTTGTCGCCCTGGTTGCGCAGCCAGGTCAGCCATTCCTGCGGCGTGCTGCCCTGCGCGAAATTGCTCACCACCATCACCATGGGCGTCGTGCCGATCAGCGCGATCGGCGCCAGGTCCACGGCCGGGTCGTAAGGCGCCATCGGGTTCAGCAGCTTGGCAATCGTCAGCTGGCTGTTGTTCATCACGCCGAAGGTGTGCAGGTCGGTTGCCTTGGCCACCTGGTCGGCCGCGATGATGCCCGAGGCGCCGGCCTTGTTCTCCACAATCACCGGCTGGCCCAGGGTCTTGGACAGTTGCTCACTGATGGAGCGCGCCGACAAGTCCTGCACCGAGCCCGGCGGGAAACCGATCAGCAAGCGTATCGGCTTGGTGGGCCACTCGATGGCCACAGGCGCCGCGGCGGCGGGCTTCGCGGCCGCCGGTTTGGCGGCGACCGTGAGCTTGCCGCTCGCCACCTTGCCTGAGGGGATGGGAGTGGCCTGGCCAAAGGCCGCCGGCGATGCCGCCGCCAGCAAAGCCGCCTGCACCAGCAGTGCGCGCCGTGGGAGAAGTCGTGTCATGAGAAGCCCTCTGTTGGAGTAAAAAACCAGATCTCGTGGGACTCAAGACAAGCGGGGGGGGGGGGGGG
>NZ_JBFUBY010000320.1:0-4338 GCF_056405515.1 Polaromonas sp. P1_G2 | reverse complement strand
GGTGTGGACCAGGCCGAAGCCAAGGTCGGTTTCGAGGTAAACACGGCCCACCTCATCGACGATGCAGCGCTGGATGCGCGCGGGCGCGCCGGTGTGCGCGGCGACCGCGAACGTGGGCGCCGGGCCGACGCGCCAGACCAGCGGCGTGGCTTCGAGTTCCACATACACGCGCTGCGGGCCGTTCTGGAAGAACCAGCGGCCGGCGGCGTCGCTCTCGTAGTTTCGCTGGATGAAGTCGATCAGCTTGTCGTGCTTGAGCAGCGAACCCTTGGCGGCCTGGTTGCGCGCGGGATCGGCGCCGGGCACACCGCTGAAAGGGCCGGCGGCCTGGGCCCTGTCGTCGCGCATATACCAGTTGCCGCGCGCGTCCAGCCCGAGCCAGCCGTAGCAGTCGGGAACGTTGGGCCACTTGGCGATCGCTTGCCGAACTATGTCGTCCATGGGTGTATTTTGCGCCGCGATGCTTTTCTTATAGCTGCGCCGCGAGGAAACCCGTGACCGCGTCGGGCATGGCGCGCACGTGGCCCGGAAACGGCGCGGAGGGAAAGCCCACATGGCCGCCCTGGGCCGGCTGCCACAGCGTGACATGCGGGCCGGTTTCCGCGGCCTGGGGCAGGCTGGACGCCGGCACAAAGGGATCGTTGAGCGCGTTCAAGGCCAGTGCGGGCACGGCGATCCGGTGCAGGTGCGGCTTGGCCGACGCGCGCGACCAGTAGTCGTCGGCGTCCTTGAAGCCGTGGACGGGTGCGGTGAAGACGTTGTCGAAAGCGTAGAGGTCGCGCGCGGCCAGCAGCCGGTCGCGGTCGAACAGCCCGGGGTGCTGCTCGAGCTTCAGCAAGGCCTTGGGCACCATGGTCTTGAGGAACATGCGGGTGTAGACCTGGCGGTTGAAACCCCGGCCGATGGCCCAGCCGCTGGCGGCAAGGTCCAGTGGCGAGCACACGGAGGCGATGCCGGCCACGACCTGCCGGGCCTCGGCGCCCATCTCGCCGGCCCAGCGCATCAGCGCGTTGCCGCCCAGGGAAATGCCGACGGCCATCACCGGCCCGGTGCGCCGGCCCACGAAGCGCCGCAGTATCCAGTCGATCTCGGCGAAATCGCCCGAATGGTAGGCGCGCGGCGCGAGGTTGAGCTCACCCGAACAGCCGCGGAAGTGCGGAATCGCGCAGGCCCAGCCGCGTTCGCGCGCAGCATCGGCAAGCGCTTCGGCGTAATGGCTGGCGGAAGAGCCTTCAAGGCCGTGGAACACCACGAGCAAGGGCTTTTGCGCGGAGCTTGCGTCATCAGCCGAATCGCCGGTGACCAGCCAATCGACGTCAACGAAATCTTCATCGGGCGTCGTCCACCGCTCACGGCGAAACAGCGGCTGCGGGCCCAGGAAGCGGCGCGAGCGCAAGGCGGCCCAGATGGTTTGCAGGTTGCCACCCGGGAGCCACCAGGGCGCGGCATAGTTCATGGCGGGTTCCACGCGAAGGCCGGGTCAGTGAAGAACGGTGGGTGTTTCCGACACTTCCTGCATTTCGCGCGGCGTGCCGGGACTGGCATGGTGGGCCACCAGGCGCCAGCCTTGTGCGGTCTTGTGGTACACGTTGGTGGCGATGACGTAGGCGTGGCGCGGGCCTTCCCCGGTCAGCACCTCGATGCGCTCAAGCACGCTGTGCACGCTGGCGCTCATGGTTTCGACCTTGCGCACCTTGATGGCCTGCGCGCGTATGGTGCCGTTGGAGAACATCGCGTCGAACGTCGCGCRTATGGCCGCCGGCCCCACAAGCCGGGCGCCCCCCGGGTGCACGCAGACGATGTCGTCGTCGTCGCCCCAGCAGGCCATGAGCTTTTCAATGTCGCCGCTTTGCAGCGCCTCGTAAAAAGCCGCTTCGATGTCATCGGCGTTGCCGGTGCTGGCGGGCGGGACTCTGGGTTTGGGCATGGAGGCGATCAAAAGGGTTCTGGCAAGGGAGGCGCCGGCGTCAATCCTGCCCGGCATTTGGTGTTGAATTCTGCGCGGGATTGCGCGCCGCAGCAAGCCAGGCCTGCACCACGCCTTGCATGCTACCGCCGCCCAAACGCCCACCGCCGCTCTGGTTGGCCTGCCACAGCAATTCCGGCGCGGCCACATGGGTGCCGGGCGGCAAGACCTGCAGCGCGGCATCGACAAACTCGGCGAGCTTGGCGGGCCGCACCGGCTGCTCGGCCTGAGGAACCATGAACTTGAGGGTGGACAGCATCCAGGACGCGACCCTCTCCAGAAAGTTCTTCCCCGCCGCGTCCTGCGCCTTGCGCGCCGAGCGCACCAGCAGCAGGCGTTCAAACCCCAGGGCGGCGACAGCCTGCTCGTCAAGGTTGGCCAGGCCGCGCTTGAGCGCGTCGGGCAGGCGCCCGGTGGCATGCGGCACCACCACGACCAGGGTCTGTACGCCGCAGCGCTTGAACCACTGCGCCAGCGCGGGCAACTCTGAAGGCGCCGGCGTCCAGAGCGTGCGCTCACGTCCGTAGTACATGCGTGGCGGCTCGAACATGACCAGCCCGGTATGCGCCGGCAGCGGCCTGGCGGCCCATTGTTCTATCGGCAAGGGCGCACCCGTGAGCGCGATGCCGACGCCGGACAGCCCGGTCGCCATGGCTTCGGTGGCCAGCACTTCGGTGTGCGCATAGCGGCCGCTGCCGGCCAGGCGGCGCAGCACCTCGTTGCCCAGCACGCCGGTGGCGCCGGCCACCAGCAGGCGCGGCTTGCCTGGGGCGGTGGATACGGGGCGCATCGCGGACTGCAAGGCCTGCAGCGGGCTGCCCGCGACGGGAGGCTGGGAAGGAAAGGACATTCGACTATGTTAGTGTTGCGGCTTGCATTTTCGGAGCAGCGACATGRCGATATCCCGCTTTTTGACATTCACCTTCGCGGCCCTGCTGGGCCTGCTGCTCACGGGCTGCGGCTACAACGACTTCCAGCGCCTGGACGAGCAAAGCAAGTCGGCCTGGTCCGAGGTGCTGAACCAGTACCAGCGCCGCGCCGACCTGGTGCCCAACATCGTGGCCACGGTCAAGGGTGAAGCCCAGTTTGAGCAGGACACGCTGACCAAGGTGGTGGAGGCGCGCGCCAAGGCGACGTCGATCCAGGTGACGCCCGAAACCCTGAACGACCCGGCCGCCTTCCGCAAATTCCAGGCGGCGCAGGGTGAACTCGGCGGCGCGCTGAGCCGCCTCATGGTGGTCAGCGAACGTTACCCCGACCTGAAGGCCAACCAGGGATTCCGCGACCTGCGCGTGCAGCTCGAAGGCACCGAGAACCGCATCACCGTGGCGCGCAACCGCTACATCCAGACCGTGCAGGAATACAACGTGCTCGCACGCAGCTTTCCGAGCAACCTGACGGCCATGATGTTCAGCTACCAGGTCAAGCCCAACTTCTCGGTGCAGAACGAGGCGCAGATCTCCACGCCGCCGGTGGTGGATTTCAACAAGAAATAAAACGCAGCGGACCCGGCCGTGCAGCGACCCGCGCTACTCCTTCACCGCGGCGCCCTGCTGGTGCTGGGCCTGCTGCTGGCCGCCTGGCTGCCGCTGGCGGCCTGGGCGCAGGGCGGTGTGCAGGCGGTACCGGTGCTGACGGCCCATGTCATGGACGGCACCGGCACACTGGACGCGGCGCAGCGCGATGCGCTCGAGGCCAAGCTCACGGCGTTTGAACAAAGCCGGGGCGCCCAGGTCGTGTTCCTCATCGTGCCCACAACCCAGCCGGAAGACATCGCCGCCTATGCGCAACGCGTAGGCGACAGCTGGAAGATAGGCCGCAAGGGCGTCGGCGACGGCCTCTTGCTGGTGGTGGCCAAAAACGACCGCAAGGTACGCATCGAAACCACGAAGGCGCTGGAAGGCGCGATCCCCGACCTGGCGGCGCGCCAGGTGATAGACACAGCCATCACGCCGCGTTTCAAGCAGGGCGACTTCGCCGGCGGACTGAACGCCGCGGCCGACCAGCTCATCGCGCGGATCAGCGGCGAAAACCTGCCCGCGCCCGAACGCCGCAGCGGCAGCACCAACGACGGTTTCGAATGGACCGACCTCGCCGTCTTCCTGTTTTTTGCCGTGCCGATAGGCGGGCGGATTGCCGCCATGGTCCTGGGGCGCAAGTTCGGCTCGCTGGCCACCGGCGGTGTGGTCGGTGTGCTGGCCTGGGTTTTCACCAGCAGCCTGATCGTGGCCGGCCTTGCCATCCTGGTGGGCACGGTGTTCGCGCTGGTCGCCAGCCTGGGCGCCCTGGGCAGCGGCGGGCGCTCCTCAGGCGGCTGGAGCGGCGGCAGCAGCAGTGATGGCGGTGGTTTCAGCAGCGGCGGTGGTGGTGAT